>NZ_JYMU01000045.1:0-39021 GCF_000938235.1 Bradyrhizobium sp. LTSPM299 | reverse complement strand
CCGACGGCTCGCCCGCACCCGGTGCAAATAGCCGTAAATGTAAAGCTTCAGCAGGTCGCCCGGCGCATAGGGCGGCCGACCCAGTTCCTCGGCCGCAGCCTTCGAAAATCCCAACTCCGCAAGAGCCAGCGTATCTACAAACGCATCGATCACCCGAACCGGATCGTCGCGCCCCACCACCTCGTCCAGAACCTCAGGAAAAAGCGTCGTTTGATACCGCGACTGGCCCGTCACATGCGCCATCATAACCTCGAATCAAAGCCCGATCCCGACAACAATAGCCGATCAGGTTTTCACACAGCCTGGAAGGCCGGGACGACGGGGAGGCTATTCCATCTCGGTCTCAGACCGCATCAATCCGTCGCCATCGAAGAACTGAAACTTCGCGCCGTTCGCGACGACAGTAAGGCAATGCTCTCGCGGGTCGCTCGGCTCGTTCAGCGTGCGGCAATAGCGACCGTGATCGTCGATGCGCCAGTTGCCGGTCCAGCGCTCGCCGCGGCTGGCGCCGGCGAGCACCGACATCGTGCCGTCGGCACGCAATTGCCACGCAAAGGGGCCACCTGCGAGCAACTTGCCGGTCACGAGCGTCTTGCCTGACAGCGCCGATTTCAGCGCGTTGCCTGCGAGGCGCGTGCCGGCGGCATGCGCCAGCGCGACATCGGGGCCGACATCGCGGTCGCCGGCGGCCGACAGCACGAGCCAGAGCAGCCGCGCCATCTGACGGAAGTTCGGCTCCGGCCTGTGCGGCAGGTCGCTGTTGATCCGGTGAACGATGACGAGATCGTAGGCCGGGATCACGAACGCGTACTGCCCCTCCGCGCCGATCGCTTCATAGCTGCCGGCCGGCACGTTGACCGTCGGCGCGCCCATGTCGCGGGGAAATCCGATCCACCACAGATAGCCATAGCCGAGACCCGGGCCGATCTCGGCAAATGCGTCCGAATATGACCGCGTGCTCTCGCGCACCCACGCGCTCGGCACCAGCTGACGATCCTTCCAGCGCCCGTCGTGCAGATAGAGCAACGCAAAGCGGGCGAGATCGCGCGCGCTCATGCGAATCGGATAGGCGGGGTGATCGGAGTCCTTGCCCCTGAAATATTCGCCATCGCTCGGCTGATAGTCCTGCATGCCGATCGGGCGGGCGATCTTCTCGTCGAGGGCGGTGAAGATAGACTGCTTGGTGGCACGCTCGTAGATCGAGCCGAGCGCATTGAAGTCCCAGTTGTTGTAGTACCAGAACGTCCCGGGCAAATGGCTACCGCGCGGCGGCCGCAGCTTCGCCATGCCAGGCGTTTCGTAAAGCGCGGCGTGATAGATGCCCGAGCGCGCTTTCAGAAGATCGGCGACGGTCGCGGCTTTCTCGGTCTCGGTAAGACCGGGTGAATTGTCGTCAATGCCGAGGCTGCCGAGCGTCGCGTTGAGATCGATCTCGTACTTGTCGACCGCGATGCCGATCAGCGCGCTGAGCAGGCTCTTGCGGATGGAATGCAGGTTCGACTTGACCGCGGTGTCGCCCCACTCGGCCACGATACGGCCGTGCTGCACGATCATGACCGCGGCGGTCGGCGCGAGCTGTTGCGACCAGGCCTTGGCCTCGGCGAGTTTCTCGGCCGACCAGCCGGCCGCTTCCGGCGTCGTGGTTTCGAACGTTGCGCCGGGAAAATTGTCGGCGATGGTGACGGATTGATCCGCTTGCGCGGCGGTGATGCCGAAGGCAAGCGCCGCGACGGCGAAGACGATTCCGCGAGCAGCCCGGATTGCATGGTGGCCGTTCAATATCCCCTCCGTATCGCATGCGCTGATCGCGCTTGCGATACGGATAGCAGATACGGTCTCGCCGCAGAAGTTACGGTAAGTTTAGTCGCGCGTGATATTACCCATCACCAGCTCCTCGATCCGGATCGGGAAACGACGCACGCGGATGCCGGTGGCGTGCCAGACGGCGTTTGCGACTGCGCCGGCGCTGCCGGTGATGCCGATCTCGCCGACGCCCTTGATGCCGAGCGCGTTGACATGCGGATCGTGCTCGTCGACCGTGATGACGTCCATCGGCGGCACGTCGGCATTCACAGGCACATGATACTCCGCGAGGTTGGCGTTCAGGATGCGGCCCGAGCGATGGTCCGTCACCGCCTCCTCGTGCAGCGCAAAGGACATGCCCCAGATCATGCCGCCATAGAGCTGGCTCCGCACCATCAAAGGATTGATGATGCGGCCGGCGGCAAACGCGCCGACCATTCGCGTCACGCGGATCTGGCCCAGATCAGGATCGACCTTGACCTCGGCGAACACGGCGCCATGCGCGTGCATCGCATATTGCGACTGCGCCGCTGGATCGGCAGCACCGGTGCCGCTGGCGTCGATTTCGGCGACGCCGGCGCGCGCGAGAATGTCCGCATAGCCCTCGCTGCGCGTCTCATCGTCGCGACGATGCAGCCGTCCTTGCCGCGCGACCACGCCGCCATTGCCGGCGCCGAACAGCGGCGAGCGCTCATCCGAGGTCGCGAGATCGGCAAGCTTTGCAATCACGGCCGCACCGGCACTGTGAATCGCGGCTCCGACGGTTGCGGTATGCGCCGAGCCGCCGGCGATGCCGGCGTCCGGCAAATCCGAGGTGCCGGACCTGAATGCGACCTGGTCGAAATCGAGGCCGAGCGCATCGGCCGAGATCTGCGCCAGCGCAGTCCATGCACCCTGCCCCATATCATGCGCGCCGGTTTCCATCGCGCCCCCGCCATCAGCACGGATCACCGCGCGCGCGTTGCCCTGGAACATCAGCGCGGGGAATGTCGCCGTGCCCATGCCCCAGCCGACGAGATGGCCATCCCCATCGCGCATCTGCCTGGGTGGGAGCTGCCGCCGCGCCCAGCCAAAGCGCTCCGCGCCTTTGGCGTAACACTGCCGCAGCGCCTTCGATGAGAACGGCTTTCCGGTGGTCGGTTCAACCTCGGCATAGTTTTTTAAACGGAACGCCAGCGGATCAACGTGGCAGGCGAACGCCATCTCGTCGATCGCGCTCTCCAGCGCGATCGATCCGGTCGCCTCGCCCGGCGCGCGCATGAACAGCGGCGTGCCGGTGTCGACGCGCACGGCCTCATGCGAGGTCCGGATCGCCGGGCTGGCATAGAGCGTGTGCGAGGCGTCTGCCGCCGGCTCGTAGAAATCGTCGAAGCTGGAGGTGGTGATTTTGGCGTGATGATCGATCGCGGTCAGCACACCATCATTGTCAGCGCCGATGCGCAGCCGCTGCCGGGTCGGTGCGCGATGGCCGACCGGGCCATACATCTGGCTGCGGCGCAGCACCAGCTTGACCGGACGCCCGACCAGCTTGGCCGCCATGATGCCGAGCACCTGCGGCCCGGAGACCAGGCCCTTGGAGCCGAAGCCGCCACCGAGGAACGGGCTGTTGATGTGGATGTTGCCGGGCGGAATGCCGAACAATCCGCCGATCCGCATCTGCGCCATCGCCATGCCCTGGCTCGGCGTGTCGATGAAGAGACGGTCGCCGTCCCACACCGCGACGATCGCGTGCGGCTCCATCGCGTTGTGATACTGCGCCGGCGTCTCATAGGTCGCGTCGATCTGCTTTGATGCCGCCGCAAAACCCGCATCGATATCGCCGTGAACGACCTCGGCCGGATTGCCGATCCCGACCACCGGCGGCGCGTAACTCGCGCCGGCGTCGAGGCCGACACGCGCGATCTCGACCTGATAGCGCGGCGACAACAGCGCCGCGCCCTCGGTCGCAGCCTCCAGCGTCTCGGCGATCACGACCGCGATCGCCTGGTTGGCGTAGCGCACCTCGTCGTTCTGCAGGAGCTCCATGCGGAACGCGAACGGATTGCCCTTGGCATCAGGGTCTTCGGCGAGTCGTGGCTTGTGGGTCGGCGTCATGACGTCGACGACACCTGCGTGGCGTTTTGCGGCGGCGACATCGAGCGATTTGACACGGCCACGCGCAATGCAGGAGGTCGCGATCACGGCGTAGAGCATGCCGGGCGGATGATTGTCGGCGGCATAGCGGGCCTTGCCCGTCACCTTCAAAACGCCGTCAGTGCGGGTCAGCGGCTGGCCGATGCTTGAGCCGTGCCTGAGATGGGCAGGGTCGCGGGTCAGATGAATCTCTGATGTCATGCGCTACGCTCCTGCAACAGATGAAAAGGGAGAGCCAGGCAACGCGGCAATACGATCCGGCGTGCCTGCAGCTGATAGCGTGAGCGCGCGCACGACGATGCGTTGCGCGAGCTCGATCTTGAACGCATTGTCGCCGGACGGTTTTGCCTCTGCGAGCGCGGCGCGTGCCGCCTCGCGATAGGCAGCAATATCCGGCGCGGCACCTGCGAGCACCTGCTCGGCCTCGCGCGCCCGCCACGGCTTTGCCGCGACACCGCCGAGCGCAAGCCGCGCCTCGCGGATTTTGCCATCCTCGATCCGCAAGCCGGCCGCGGCTGATACCACGGCGAAGGCGTAGGACGTGCGCTCGCGCACCTTGATGTAGCGCGCATGCGCGGTGAAGCCTTGCGCCTCGGCCGGCAGGCGCAACGCGACAATCAGATCACCGGGCTCCAGCGCGGTCTCGCGCTCCGGCGTATCGCCGGGCAGACGATGCAACGCCTCGAGCGGCAGCTCACGCCGCCCGCTTCTGCCCTCGATCTCGACGACGGCATCGAGCGCAACCAGCGGCACACAAAAATCGGACGGATGGGTCGCGATGCAGCCCTCGCTCCAGCCGAGCACCGCATGCAGTCGGTTCTCGCCGTGCCGTGCATCGCAGCCAGCGCCCGGCCAGCGTCGGTTGCAGGCACTCGCCGCGTCGTAGAAATAGGCACAGCGCGTCCGCTGCATCAGATTGCCGCCGACGGTCGCGGCGTTGCGGAGCTGGGCAGAGGCGCCCGACAACAGCGCCTCGGCGACGGCCGGATAAAGGCGCGCAAACTCGGGGTCATGCGCCAGGTCCGCATTGCGCACCAGCACGCCGATGCGCAGAGACCCGTCGGCGAGACGTTCGATGCGGTCGAGCCCGGGCAAACGCGTGACATCGACCAGGCGGCTCGGCCGGCTGATCCCGCCCTTCATCAGGTCGAGCAGATTGGTGCCGGAGGCCAGATACGTTGAGCCCTGTTCGGATGCCGCCGCGATCGCTTCGGATACGCTGGCCGGCCTGACATAATCGAAGTTCATCATGCGGAGCGCCTCTGTTTGCTGGCGGTGATGTCAGCCTGTGCCTCGAGCACGGCCTCGGTAATCCCTTGATAGGCGCCGCAGCGGCAGAGATTACCGCTCATGCATTCGCGCACCCGCTCCGGGTCGTCACCGGCCTGGCCTTCCTCGATCAGGCCGATCGCGCTGATGATCTGGCCCGGCGTGCAGAAGCCGCACTGGAAGCCGTCATGCGCGATGAAGGCGGCCTGCACCGGATGCAGCTGATCGCCGCGCGCGATGCCCTCGATGGTCGTGATCTCGGCGCCGTCATGACTGACCGCGAGCGCGAGGCACGAATTGATCCGGCGTCCGTCGACCAGGATGGTGCAGGCGCCGCACTGGCCGCGGTCGCATCCCTTTTTGGTTCCGGTGAGGTCGAGGCGCTCGCGCAGCAGATCGAGCAGGGTAACGCGGGGGTCGTCGAGCGCGATGTCGCGCCTGACACCGTTGATGGTGAGGCTGATGAGGAGATTCATGCAGGGCTCCGATCCGTGTATGGTCGGTGGAATCGAGGCAACGCCGTCCCGTGGCTGCCGATCCAAAATCGGCGCGCCTTGTCAGGCCGGGTGCTGGTCGCCATATACGGAGGCGTCCTCCGGTTAACAAGGGAGGGCGAAAAGAAAAACATGGCCGGTCCATCAACAGACATTGTCCGCAAGCCGCGAGCCGACGGCGTGCGCAACCGCGAGCGCGTGCTGGAAGCGGCAAAGGCGGTGTTCTCAGCCGGCGGCAGTGAGGCTAGCCTGGAAGCCGTCGCGCGGCAGGCCGGCGTCGGCATCGGCACGCTCTACCGACATTTCCCGACCCGCGAGGCACTGTATGAGGCCGTCTATCGCCGCGAGGTCGAGCAGCTCGGCGATCTCGCCGAGCAACTGCAATGCGCGCCCGAACCTGTCGACGCACTGCGCCGCTGGCTGCGCGCCAATGTCGAATTCGTCGCCACCAAGAAGGGCATGGTGGCCGCGCTGGCGCTGGTCGCGGCCGGCTCGAGCGAACTGCACGCCTATTCGTTCGATCGCCTGACCAAGGCCATCGGCACGCTACTCGCACGCGCGGTCGCGGCCGGCGAAATCCGTAGCGACATCAGCGCCGACGACGTGCTGCGCGCCCTGATCGGCATGTGCTACATGCACGACCAGCCCGGCTGGCAGGCGACCGCGCTGCGGTTGTTGGATGTGTTCGTGGATGGGTTGCGCGTGCGGCCTGCGGGCACAACAAAGGCGGCGTCGGCAACAAAACCTAGAACGGCCAGGAAGAGCGCGAGCGGGAAGCCGACGACGTAGCCCCGATATCGTCATTGCGAGCGAAGCGAAGCAATCTACCTCTCAACTTGCTGAGGCATGGATTGCTTCGTCGCTGCGCTCCTCGCAATGACGGTGCCCTTCCCCAGCAAGGCCGTCAACGCGGCCGATAGAGATCCGGCCGAACAATCTCCATGAAGCGCGACGGGCTGCCGAGCGCCTCGAAGCCGAATTGGCGATACAATCCGTGGGCGTCAGACGTCAGAAGCAGGAGGCGTCTCAGGCCTTGCAAGTCCTCGTGCTCAACGACGCAACGCATCAGCCATTTGGACAGGCCCTTGCCGCGATGGGATTCGAGGATGAACACGTCGGCCAGCAACGCGAATGTCGACTTGTCGGTGACGACACGGGCCAGGCCGATCTGCGCGGCACCATGATACACACCAAAGCAGATCGAATTCGCGATCGATCGCTCCACGACCGATCTCGGGATCCCGGGCGACCAATAGCTCTCCTCAGCTAGAAACCTGTGAATGACCTCCACGTCGAGGCGGTGCGGATCGGTCGATATCTCGTATCCGCCGGGCATCTGCTGCGTCTGCATCCATTTGGCTCCTTTGATGATGCCGGCGCGCTGACTGGAAAACGCCTTTACCCAAATCGATGGTCGTAGCGGCTGATCGACAGATCCTTGGTGTCGATGTCGGGCGTCTTGCCCGAGAGCAGGTCGGCCAGCACCCGGCCTGAGCCGCAAGCCATGGTCCAGCCCAGCGTGCCGTGCCCGGTGTTGAGGTGCAGGTTGGCATAACGCGTCGCACCGATCACGGGCGGTCCGTCCGGCGTCATTGGGCGCAGGCCGCTCCAGAACGTCGCTTTGGCGAGATCGCCACCGCGCGGAAACAGATCGGTCAGCGAATGATCGAGCGTCGCGCGCCGCGCATCATAGAGCTTGGTCGAATAGCCCGATATTTCCGCGGTGCCGCCGACGCGGATGCGGTCGCCGAGCCGCGTCACCGCGACCTTGTAGCTCTCGTCCATCACGGTCGAGACCGGCGCGCCGTCGGCATCGGCGATCGGCACCGTGATCGAATAGCCCTTCACCGGATAGACCGGCAGTGAAATACCGAGCGGCCGCACCAGTTTCGGCGAATAGCTGCCGAGCGCGAGCACATAGGCGTCGGCCTGCATCACCCCGGCGCTGGTGGCTACTCCGGTGATGCGCGTGGCATCGGCGTTCAGCCCGTCGATGCCAACGTTGAAGTTGAAGCGCACGCCGAGCTTCTCGGCTTCCAGCGCCAGCGCCTGGGTGAACATGTGGCAATCGCCGGTCTCGTCCTGCGGCAGACGAAGCCCGCCGACGAACTTGTCCTTCACGGCGGCCAGCGCAGGTTCGGCTTTGATACAGCCGTCACGATCGAGCACCTCGAACGGCACGCCGGACTGCTTGAGCACCGCGATGTCGTCGCCGGTGTGATCGAGCTGGGCCTGATAACGAAACAGCTGCAGCGTGCCCTGCTCGCGCTCGTCATAGCGGATGCCGATCTCTGCACGCAGCGCGCGCAGGCAATCGCGGCTGTATTCCGCGATCGGGATCATCCGGCTCTTGTTGACCGCATACCGCGCCGTGGTGCAGTTGCGCAGCATCTTCAAGAGCCACAGCCACATCACCGGATCCAGCTTGGGGCGGATCACCAGCGGGCCGTGCTTCATCAACAGCCACTTGACCGCCTTCACCGGCACGCCGGGACCGGCCCAGGGCGAGGAGTACCCGGGCGACACCTCGCCGGCATTGGCAAAGGAGGTTTCGAGCGCAGGTTTCGGCTGACGGTCGATCACCGTCACGTCATGGCCGGCGCGCGCAAGATAGTAGGCCGACGTCACGCCGATGACGCCACTGCCGAGAACAAGGACTTTCACGCTTCCTCACATCCTGCAGCGGAAACGCGATCGCCGCTGCGAAAACAACTGCTTTCGCAACGGCGACAGCACGCTTCAGAGAAGCAATTATCAGGCCGCGCGCTTGATGGCGTCGCCGAGGATCGAGACGATGTCGTCGATATGCTTCTTCTCGACGATCAAAGGCGGCGACAGCGCAAGAGAGTCACCGCTCTGGCGGAAGTAGAGGCCGCTATTGAAGCAATCCACCATGACGCCGTAGCCGCGCGCGCCGACGCCCTCGCTGCGCGACGAGAGCTCGACCGCGCCCATCAGGCCGATATTGCGGATGTCGACGACGTTCGGCAGGCCCTTCAGTGAATGCAGGCCATCGCGCCAGTAGTCGGCGAGCGAGGCGCCGCGGGTCAGCAATCCCTCGTCCTTGTAGATGTCGAGCGTGGCAATGCCGGCGGCGCAGGCCACCGGGTGCGCCGAATAGGTGTAGCCGTGGAACAGCTCCATCGCGTTCTCAGGACCGGTCATCAGCCCGTCATGGACCTGGCGGCTGGCGAACACCGCGCCACACGGCACGGTGCCGTTGGTGATGCCCTTTGCAGTCGTCATCATGTCGGGGGTGACACCGAAGAAATTGGCGGCGAACGGCGTGCCGAGGCGGCCGAATCCGGTGATGACCTCGTCGAAGATCAGGAGGATGCCGTGCTTGGTGCAGAGTTCGCGCAAGCGCTGCAGATAGCCCTTCGGCGGCGGCAGCACCGCGGTCGAACCGGGCACCGGCTCGACGATCACGGCGGCGATGGTGTCGGCGCCATGCAACGCTACCATCCGCTCGACGTCGTCGGCGAGCTCGGCGCCATGCTCCGGCTGATCCTTGGCGAAGGCGTTGCGGGCGAGATCGTGGGTGTGGCGGATGTGGTCGACACCCGGCAGATGGGTCGCGAACTGGCGACGGTTGGCGACCATGCCACCGACCGACAGGCCGCCGAAGCCGACGCCATGATAGCCGCGCTCACGGCCGATCAGGCGGGTGCGGGTCCCCTGCCCGTTGGCGCGATGATAGGCCAGCGCGATCTTCAGCGCGGTGTCGACCGACTCGGAGCCGGAATTGGTGAAGAAAATCCGGTCGAGGCCCTTGGGCGCGATCTCGGCGAGCCGCTCGGCGAAATCGAACGCCAGCGGATGGCCCATGTTGAACGAGGGCGCGAAGTCCAGTGTCGTGAGCTGGCGCTCGACGGCGGCTGCGATCTGCGAGCGTCCGTGGCCGGCGTTGACGCACCAGAGGCCGGCGGAACCGTCGATCACCTGGCGGCCGTCGACGGAGGTGTAGTACATGCCCTTCGCGGAGGAGAACAGCCGCGGCGCTTTCTTGAACTGCCGGTTGGCCGTGAACGGCATCCAGAACGAATCGGTCTTGATCGTGTTCGGAATCTGATGAACGGTCACGGCGGAGCTCCATTGCTGACTGAGGTAGTCGGACCACGCTTCCAGACACTCAACAAGTCCTTTTCTGCGGTGCCGCAACCCATTGATCTCATTGGGGCGGTCTGCGCATATTTGCGCGATCCGCAACACCTGCAACAGGGATTGGGCCATGAGCGTCGATATCGGTGGACGGCTGCGATTCATCCGCGCGCGCCACAAGCTGTCGCAGCGGGAGCTCGCCAAGCGCTCCGGCGTCACCAATTCGACGATCTCGCTGATCGAATCCAACCAGATGAACCCGTCGGTGGGTGCGCTCAAGCGCATCCTCGACGGCATCCCGATGGGGCTTGCGGAATTCTTCGCGATCGAGCCGGAGCGGCCACGCAAGGCGTTCTACCGCTCCGAGGAGCTGACCGAGATCGGCAAGAAGCCGATCTCCTATCGCCAGGTCGGCGACAATCTGTTTGGCCGGAGCCTGCAAATCCTCAAGGAGCGCTACGAGCCTGGCAGCGACACCGGACGGGTGCCGCTGGTGCATGAGGGCGAGGAAGGCGGTATCGTGGTGTCGGGCCGGATCGAGGTCACAGTCGACGACGAGCGGCGCGTGCTGAGCGCGGGCGATGCCTATTATTTCGAAAGCCGCCGTCCGCACCGCTTCCGCTGCATCGGCGCAAAGCCCTGCGAGGTGATCTCGGCGTGTACACCGCCGACGTTTTGAACCGGGCGTGCGCCTTCGAACCTTGCACGACGACGTCGAGACCAATCTTACGATCGCCAAATCCCCCTTGCGGAGCGCATTGCCATGTTCGGCCGAAACGGCATCCTGTCGCGCCTGATCGTCGCGGCATTTGTGCTGTGTGCCGGCACTGCGGCCCATGCGGAGAAACGCGTGGCGCTGGTGGTCGGCAATTCCGCCTATCAGGCCGCGCCGAAACTGCCGAACCCGGCCGGCGACGCCAGGCTGATGTCGGACACGCTTTTGTCGCTCGGCTTCTTCGTGGTCGGCGGCGGCGCCCAGACCGATCTCGACAAGGCCGGCTTCGACCATGCGTTGCAGGCCTTCGGCCGCGAATTGATCGGCGCCGACGTGGCGCTGTTCTATTACGCGGGCCACGGCGTCGAGACGCACGGGCTGAATTACCTTGTCCCGGTCGATGCGCATCCCGACGACGAAGGTGACGTCTTCATGCAGATGGTCGGGATGGCCGGCGTACTCGACCAGATGGAGAAATCCGGCGCCAAGGTCAATCTCGTGCTGCTCGACGCCTGCCGCAACAATCCGCTTCGCGGTCGCGGCGTCCCCTCGACGTCCGGCGGCCTCGCCCAGATGCAGGCGCCGCCGGGGACCCTGATCTCGTTCGCGACCCAACCGCGCAGCGTCGCCCTCGACGGCCACCACGGACACAGCCCCTACACCCGCGCGGTTGCTGCCATCATCCGGCATCAGGGTTACGGCCTGTTCAAGACCTTCAACGAGGTCGGGCTCGCGGTCGAGAAGGAGACACATGGCCGGCAACTGCCATGGGTCGCATCCTCCCCGATCGCGGCCAGATTCTACTTTGCCGGCCAAGCCGTTCCGCACTGACGCTCGCGATGACGCCGTGGCTTGTGCCGGAAACCGGACGGGGCTTTCATCCGTATCCCAACAGCTTGTATCCGATATGGAGCCCCTCATGCGCGCCATCGCTCTCATCGCCGCCATTCTGTTTGCTTTCGCCTCGCAAGCCACGGCTGACGACCTCACGGCCGCCGCGCGGGGCGTGATCCGCGCCCAGGAGCGGGCGCTGGGCCAGGACGATGCCGCGGCGGCCTATTCCTATGCCTCGCCCGGGGTCCAGGCGATCTTTCCGCAGGCCGACATCTTCATGTCGATGGTGCAGAAAGCCTACCCACCGGTCTATCGCCACAAGAGCTTCGAGTTCGGCGAGACGCGCGCCGACGGCGACCGGATCGCACAGCAGGTCCACATCGTCGACGCCAATGGCGAGGCGTGGGAGGCGCTCTATACGCTGGAGCGACAAGCCGACGGTAGCCTGAAGATCACCGGCTGTTCGCTGCTCAAGGCAGGTCAGTCGGTATGACCTGCTTCACATCCGGCTACGGCTGATTGCCGCGCCGGCGAAAACAATTCGTGATTCGCGCTTAGGTTGTCGCATCATTATCGTTAGACCGGATGCCGTCGCGGCTCACGCGCGGTGCAATGGACCCTGCTCCGCCGGAGGAGGTCGCAACGCCCGACACATCGATCACCCTGCAGGTCCTGCTGCGCCGCGAATGGCGAACGCCGGACGGCGTCGCGAAGGCGCTCGATGTGCTCCGCGCGAACGGGCTGACGCCGACCGGCTCGGGCGCGGCCACGATCTCGGCCACGATCCCGGTGGACAAATTTGAGGAGATGTTCGGGGTCAAGGCGACGCAAGTCGCGCCACAGCCACCTGATCGAGCGGACTTTGGCCGGTCCGGCGGATACGTCTCGCCGGATTTGAAAGTCCCAGACCCGCTCGTCACATGCGTCGATAGCATTTCGGCAGCGCCATCACATTCCTACTATTGAAGGTCGTTTCGCTTTCGCCGTCACGCATTGCTTTTGGACATCATTTGCCCGTCGTGAAAAGGGATTTGAGCCATGTATGCCTACAAGCACGCCACCGCGTCGCCGCGCGACGAAAAATTCGCGTCTCCCTCCGAAGAGCTTCGTCTGGCCGTGACCTTCCGCCGCCCGGGCGGCCATGATGGACCGACGAAATTCATGCCGCCGCTCTCGCTGTCGACCGTCGGCGAATTCAAGCCTGATCCAATGGCCGTCGATGAGGCGTTGTACCATCTTAGCCGTCTCGGCTTCCGTCCGACCCGGCGCGGCAATTTCACCGCGTCGGTGCGTTGCAGCCGCGCGCTGTTCGAGCAGACCTTCAGCACCCAATTGTCAGCCGTGCAGCTCGACCGCAAGGTCGACTACGCGTTCCCCTCGCTCTATTACCCCGCCGCAGGCGCGCCCTGGTCGATGCCGCCGGACCTCGGCCGGCTGATCGACGACGCCTATATTCAATGGCCGCATATCTATATGGGCCGCAAGACGAAGGTCCGCAGCACCGGCAGCGCGAAGGTGGCGGCGAAAGCGCGTGGCAGCGCCAGGCGCGCCGACACGATGGCAGGCGCCGCTGCAGCGCGGCTCCCGTCGCTGAAGCCGCCGACACTGAACTACTTCCATCTCTCCGTGCCCGACGGCGTCGCCGGCCAGTTGAACGCCGACAAGGTCCACAAGGCTGGCATCACGGGAAAGGGCGTCCGCGTCGTGATGGTCGACACCGGCTTTGCGCACAGCCATCCCTATTTCGCCGGCAAGGGCTACACAACGTCGGTCGATCTGGCGCCGCATGCCAGCAATGACGCAACCGACCTCAACGGCCACGGCACCGGCGAATCCGCCAACATGCTCGCGGTCGCCCCCGGCATCATCTTCATCGGCATCAAGGTCGATAACGACGGCGATCCGCGCGGCGGCGCCAGCATGCTGGAGGGATTTCAGCAGGCGCTGCTGCACGATCCGCAAATCATTTCGCTCAGCATGGGCTTCGATCTACGCAACACCGACGGCACGCAGATGAGCGAATTGCCGAACAACATGGCGGCGCTCGAGGCCGAGATCCAGGCCGCGATCGCGCGTGGCATCATCGTAGTGTTCTCGGCCGGCAACGGGCATTTCTCGTTCCCCGGCATGATGCCGAACGTGATCTCGGCCGGCGGCGTGTTCGTCGACCAAACCGGCGGCATGCAGGCGTCCGACTATGCAAGCGCGTTCCAGAGCAAGATCTATCCGGGACGTGCAGTGCCGGATTTCAGCGGGCTTGTCGGCATGTTGCCGAACGCAAGCTATATCGAGCTGCCGGTGCCGCCCGGCTCCGAGACCGACCGCGAACAGGCCGCGCCCGACGACGGCCCCGGCGACGGCACCGCGCCCGACGATGGCTGGGGCGTCTTCAGCGGGACATCAGCGGCGGCGCCGCAACTCGCCGGCGTCTGCGCGCTGCTGCTGGAGAAGAATCCAAAATTGTCGCCGGCGGACGCCAAGGCGATCCTGCGACGCACCGCACGCAGCGTGACCAAGGGCGCGGCCAATCCCACCAGCAGCGACGACAATGTCGGCGAACCGGCCTCGACCAGCGACACCGGCGCAACCGGCGCCGGCCTGATCGACGCGTTCGCCGCGTTCCGGCAGCTCTAGGCGAGCGCCAGCCGCTGCCGGGCGCGCATCAGGAGCAGCAGGATGATGGTGACGTTGAGCAGGTTCCAGGCGAGGCCGTTGACGAAGGCCGCGGCGTAGGAGCCGGTGGCGTCGAAGATCACGCCGGAGATCCAGCCGCCGAACGACATGCCGAACACCGAGGCGAAGATCACGATGCCGATGCGGGTCGCGGCCTCCGAGGCCGGCATCGCCTCGCGTACGATGATCGCATAACTCGGCACGATGCCGCCCTGGAACAGGCCGAACATCGCCGAGATGATGTAGAGCGAGCTTAGGCTGTCGAAGAACAGATAGAACAGCAGCGCGGAGCCCTGTGCGATCGAGCCGATCAGCAGCGTGCGGATGCCGCCGATCCTGTCGGCAAGGAAGCCCGATCCGATCCGGCTGATGATGCCGAAGCCAAGCATCAGCGACAGCATCTCGGCGCCGCGCGCCACGCCATAGCCGAGATCGCCGCAATAGGCGACGATGTGGACCTGCGGCATCGACATCGCCACGCAGCACGAGATCGAGGCCAGCGCCAGGATTCCGGTCAACGCATTGGTGGAGAGCTTGAGATCGAGCTGCGGCGGCGCCGCGTCGACATGGCTGCGCCTGATAGCTGCCCCCATCAACAGGCGCAACACCAGGAGCGCGAGCGCCATCGTAACAGCGGTGAAGATGCCGATCGCAACGTGAGTGGTGCGCCAGCCAAAACTCTGCATGCCGAAATTGACCAGTGGCGGCCAGATCGCGCCGCCGATGTAGTTGCCGCTCGCCGCTATCGCGACCGCAAGCCCGCGATAGCGCTCGAACCAGTGCGAGGCCTCCGCCATCAGCGGCCCGAAGGTCGCCGCCGACGACAGGCCGATGGCTAAATGCAGGAAGATGAAGGCCCAGATCGACGGCGCGTAACCGACCAGGATGTAGCCGAGGCCGAGAATGCCGATCCCGGCGCCGATCGCTGCAACGATGCCGTAGCGGTCGCTGATCTTGCCGGTCACCACCTGGCCGAGGCCGAAGCCGAGCATCACCATGGTGTAAGCGAGCGAGGCGGTCCCGCGCGTTGTGCCGAAGTCGGACTGCACCACTGGCAGCGCCACCACCACCGACCACATGCCGACGCTGCCGAGCGAGCCGATGACCACGGCAACGGCAAGCCGCAGCCATGCCCGACGGGTGTCGGGAACGAACTCGTCTGATTTTGGGAAGAATTGAGAAGAAATTTCCACGGCGGGCGCAACTTCGTCGGCATTTGCCTCCGGGTCAAGCCGCATTGCCGCTGGATTAGGCATGCGGAGCGAGGGGACGTCACTCCGCGACAAGCCGTGTATCGACGCGGAAGATCAGTTCCCGAAATTCGGATCCTGCGCCTGGAACGGGCCACACTTGGCGCCGGTGCCAAATCGGTGATCGAAATCGACCGTCCCGCCGCCAACGGGAATGTGTGTCGGCGGCAGGTCCCGCGTGAACTGATCGACGATCACGGTCTTCTTGTCCGCACTCATCGTGATGCGCACCGGCTCAAGCCCCTTGCCCTTGTTGGCGCCGGTCAGGTCGAGTGTGTAGTAGCCGGCCACCGTCTGGCCCCAACGCATTCCATCCTTTGCGAACACGACTGATTGGGGAAGGTAGACCTCCATGCTGGCGCCCTCGCCGATGCAGGCCAGCATGCGGATCAGCCAGGCCTTGTCGTTCGGAAGAGTTACGGCCGAAGCCGGCGCGGAAAGGCGCGCAACGGCCGCTGCCACGAGGCCGATGGAGGCCAGCCAATTCTTGCGACGCCCCACTGCGTGGCCTCTCTGGTTCGACAAGGTACCTTTGAGAAAGGAATCGTTCTTCACGCTTACGTCGGATATGGGATGGCGAAAGTTCAAACCGTCCTCCGCCCCGTTCGATCGCCCTCGCTGGCGATCGAAAACTTGCAATACCCGGAGATACCGGCCTTGATTGGGATGCAACATGGCGACGAAAGCTAGCAGGCGACAGGCAAGCGCAACGGCCAGCCAGCTGACCACGGAGTTGCTGGAAACGGCAGACGACATGCGCGCGAGCGGACTGGTGACGAAGGCCGAGTACGAAGAGATCGCCATGCGGCACACGCCCGACATTGGAGCCGCGGAGCAAACTGGCGCGAGAATTCGAACATGCTGAAGCGCATCGGACGTTTTGTCGCGGCTTACGTCGCTTTAGCTCTTACGATGTCCGCCGTCGCCGCGCTTTGGCTGTCGTTCGGCTCCCTGCTTGCAGGCGCCCTCAAGCCGAACCAGATTGCACAAATACTCCCTGTCCAGCTGGCGATTACCCTGACCCTGATCTCACTGCGCGCCTTCATCGCGTTCGCCTGCCTGTGGGTGATCATTCACCGCTACCATTACCTTAGTCTCTGGCATTTCATCATCTTCGGCAGCATCTGCGGTCTGTTCGTATTCATGACGATGCCGGACGTCGAGGGTTCGGTGTGGACCTTCAGTTGGAGAGATCTGAGTCACCTGCCGCCCGGGTCCCAGCACGATTTCGCCTGGTTGGTCATCAGCGGACTGGTCGGCGGGCTGGCTGCGGGACTTGTCGATGGAGCATCTCGACGGAGCGTTATCGTTCGTAATTGACCGATACCGCCACGGCCCCCGTCCCCTTATTAACCCTTTGCTAACCATACACCCGGCAAGAATTGCCGAGTGAAGTCGAGTGTCGTCGATTGCGTATAACGGGAGGAGATCCCCCGTGGACGCCAGTGCGGTGCCTCACTTTCGGAACGGCGGCCCAGCGGCCGTCGCGCAGACGCTTGGCGGCCGCAGCCGTCAATCGCGAGGGAAAGCGGCTACCATGGTCGACGTCACGGCGGGTCAGGGTACGGCAGGCAAGAGCGGACTGCCGAGCCTCAGTGAGATCGTTGATACCTTAAGGCGCGGCGATCTCGCGCTGGCGCTCGGCGTCATCACCATCCTGGTGGTGCTGATCCTGCCGCTGCCCTCGATCGTGCTCGACCTGTTCCTGGCAGTTTCGATCACGATCTCGATCCTGATCCTGATGACCTCGCTGTTCATCCAGGCGCCGCTGGAATTCTCGTCGTTCCCGACCATCCTCTTGATCTCGACCATGATGCGGCTGTCGCTGAACATGGCCTCGACCCGGCTGATCCTGAGCCATGGTCATGAGGGCACCGCCGCCGCGGGCCACGTCATCGAGGCGTTCGGCAACTTCGTGATGGGCGGCAACTTCGTGATCGGCATCATCGTGTTCGCGATCCTGGTGATCGTGAACTTCGTGGTCATCACCAAGGGTTCGGGCCGCATCGCCGAAGTCGCGGCGCGCTTCCAGCTCGACTCGATGCCCGGCAAGCAAATGGCGATCGACGCCGACCTGTCCGCCGGCCTGATCGACGAGAAGGCCGCGAAGGATCGCCGCAAGGCGCTGGAGGACGAAAGCGGCTTCTTCGGCGCCATGGACGGTGCTTCGAAATTCGTCCGCGGCGATGCCATCGCGGGCCTCTTGATCGTCTTCATCAATATCGTCGGCGGCATCATCATCGGCGTCGCCCAGCAGGGACTGGGCTTCGGCGAAGCCGCCCGCACCTACACCGTGCTGACCGTCGGCGACGGCCTCGTCACCCAGGTGCCCGCCCTGATCGTCTCGACCGCCGCAGGCCTTCTGGTCTCCAAGGCCGGCATCACCGGCGCCGCCGACAAGGCGCTGATGCGCCAGCTCTCGGGCTATCCGCAGGCGCTCGGCATGTCGGCCGGCGTCATGCTGGTGCTGTCGCTGCTGCCGGGCATTCCGATGCTCCCGTTCATGCTGCTGGGCTCCGGCGCCGCGGCGCTGGCCTGGAGCGCACGCAACCGCAAAAGGGCGGCTGTGGCCGCCGAAGCCGCCGCTGCTGCGGCCCCCGCCGCGGCGGCCGCCGCCGCTGCCGCCGCGGACGAGCCGATCTCCAGCGCGCTGAAGATCGACGACCTCAAGATCGAGCTCGGCTACGCGCTGCTGCCGCTGGTCAACGGCCCTGACGGCACCGACCGCTTGACCGAGCAGATCAAGGCGCTGCGCCGCCAGCTCGCCGTCGAGATGGGATTTGTGATGCCGGCGGTGCGCATCCTCGACAACGTGCAGCTCGAGGCCAACAGCTACGTCATCAAGATCAAGGAGGTCGACGCCGGCACCGGCAAGATCTGGCCGAACCAGTTCATGGTCATGGACCCCGGCGGCAACCAGGTGCAGGTGCCCGGCATCCACACCATCGAGCCGACCTTCGGCCTGCCGGCGACCTGGGTCGACGCCGGCCTGAAGGAAGAGGCCGCGCTGAAAGGCTACACCGTCGTCGACGCGGCCACAGTGCTGTCGACGCATCTGACCGAACTGCTCAAGACCAACATGTCGGACTTGCTGTCCTACGGCGAAGTGCAGAAGCTGCTCAAGGACCTGCCGAAGGAGCAGGCCGAGCTGATCAAGGACATCGTGCCGGGCCAGGTCACGGTGTCGGGTATCCAGCGCGTGCTGCAGCTCTTGCTCGCCGAACGCATCTCGATCCGCGATCTCTCGACCATCCTCGAAGGCATCGCCGATGCGCTGGCGTTCTCGCGCAACCCGAGCACCATGGTCGAGCACGTCCGTGCCCGGCTGGCGCGGCAGATCTGCGCCCAGAACACCTCGCCGAACGGCTACCTGCCGCTGATCGCACTGTCGGCGCGGTGGGAGCAGGCGTTCGCCGAGTCGATCGTAGGCACTGGCGACGAGCGCAGCCTTGCGATGCAACCCTCCAAACTCTCGGAGTTCATGACCGCCGTCCGCAACGCCTTCGAGCAGGCGGCGCGTGAAGGCGAGGCGCCCGTGCTGGTGACCTCCGCGGCGATCCGGCCGTTCGTCCGCTCGCTGGTCGAGCGGTTCCGATCGCAGACCACCGTGCTGTCGCAGGCCGAAATCCATCCCCGGGCCAGGCTGAAGACGGTCGGTAGCGTCTAGAGAGGCCCATTCCGATGGAAGCCGAATGGACCTCTAGATTCTTGTTTTGATGCGTTTTCTTGACGCGAACTGGTTTCCACTTCGCTCGAAACGCTCTGGCAGAACACAAATCAGTGACCGTTCGCGCTGTGTTTTTGCGCCACAGGCAACTGATTTGTGTGGAACCAGCCGAAACGGGCGGATCTTGGCAGCCGACACACCCTGTGTATTCAAGCTATTGAAAATACTTGTTATTATGTAGAATATTCGGTTCCATCGGCGGTTTTCGATCGCGGCCGATCAAGTCTTTTCACTGCCTTGTGATCGCCTCTGGGGAACGGAATCAGCACATCCTACGTTGGTGGGGCGAGAGACGTTGAACCGGGTGGCGGACCGGCCCGACAAATCCGTTGAGAGCAGGAAGGCGGCAGGAGACTTCCATGAACCACTCGATCTACAGCGCAGACCGTACGACCCACCTGAAGATCGTGGTCGTCGCCTTGGTCGCGGGTATCCTGGTCGCGGGTTTCGGCATCACGGCACACAATTCGTCGGACGAGGGTTACACCCAGACAGCGCGGGTGATGAAGGCCGGCAAGCCGGTGACGATCACCAGCTCGGGCACCTCGGTCGTCCGCTAAAGGAGAATTCACGAATTCACGTGGCTCTTTACAGCCCCCCAAAGTCGCTACGTGGATATTAAGACCCCCAACTACCCCCAAGTTGACTGTTGAAAACGCCCGCTCCCCACGGGCGTTTTCTTTTTGTGCGGGCACACGAACAGACCGCATCGTCGTGCATGAGCGCGACGACGATCAAGATTGAGCATAGCTCCATCCACGTCATTGCGAGCCAACGGGTGGCGCGAATGCGCGCCCGATGACAGGCTCCGCGAAGCAATCCATTGCCGCCGCCCGTCCGGAAAGATGGATTGCTTCGTCGCTTCAGCGCAAAATTGCTTTGCAATTTTGTCGCGAGCTCCTCGCAATGACGGAGCCACAACGACTCACAGGCTCACGACAACAGGATAAGGCGCGAACTTACCGCGGCGCGGACGCGGCGCCCGGCACCGTCTCGATCAACTTGCCGGTGAAGAGCGGCGTCGAGGTCGGCTGGCCGCTGGGTGAACCACCGGCCTGCTCAACCGTCACCGCGTAGGTGGCGCCATCGACGACGTCAGAAGCATAGGATGACAACACGGGGCGTGCCGTAAAGTCGCCCGTCCCGATCACCCCGAGCGAGCGCGGTTGCGGCAGCTTGTCGGAAATCAGCCAGAGCTCGAAGCTCTTGCCGGGCTCCGCCGTGGCACCGACTTTGCGGACCGTGAAATTCCTGGTGGCGCCGTCGATCGTCATGATGAAGGCAGGTCCGCCGCCTTGGCCCTGCAGCAGCGCGACATATTGCGCTGAGGGCGTGAGCGCGGGCGCCGGCACCTTCACTTCCACGGTTTGGATGCGCGGCTTTGGCCGGATCGCCTGCGGGAGCGCATCGGGCTGGTAGATCTGCAGACCGAACATCACGAGCAGCGCCGCCGCGATCGCACTCGCAACGGACGCGAGGCTGCGCCAGCGCTTCACGCGGCTTGCCAGATCAACGATGTTGTCGTTGTCGTTATCGACGACGGGCACTTGATCGACGACACGCACTTGCCGCATCTCGACTGGCGCAACCTGCGGTGGTGGCGCAGACTCGGGCGGCGTATGCGGCTCGGCGGAGAGCCCGATCGCCGCCCTGATGTTTTCCCAGACGATCGGGCGCGGCTCGACCGAACCGACCATCTGATTGAGCGAACCGAGCCTGAACTCCCACGCCTGCACGACAGCTGCGAACTCCTTGTCGACAGCCATCATGGTGTCGACCTGCGCGCGCTCATCGGCATCGAGTGTACCAAGCGCATATTCCGCGGCGAGCACGATATGGTCTTCGCTATAGGCCATCGCTAGAGTCCAAGACACTCCCGGATATCAATCATGCTGCGGCGCAGCCATGTCTTCACGGTATTGACCGGCGTCTCGAACTTCGCGGCGAGCTGCTCGCGGCTCCAGCCATTGTAATAGGCCAGCAGCACGAGCTTCTGCCGATCGGGCTCCAGACGACCAATGCACTCCAACAAACGCTTCAACTCTTCCGTCATCTCCCGGCGCGCCAGTGGATCAGGCGTGTCGGCAGCCGCTTCCATGGCGGCCGGCTCGTCTTCCAGCGAGAGCTCGGTTCGCTTGCGCACGACATCGATGGCGCGGTTCCGCGCAATCGACGCCATCCACGTGATCGGGGAGGACAGGCCCGGATTGAATTGTCCGGCGCTGTTCCAGATCTTGACGTAAGCCTCCTGAATGACCTCCTCTGCGAGGTCCTGACGCCGCAAGATACGGAGCACCACGCCGAAGAGTTTCGCGCGTGTGGCAGCGTAAAGGCGTTCGAAGGCGGCTTGATCCCCCTTCGCGACGGCAGCGATCAGCCCGACCAGCTCAGCCGGCGTCAGCATTCAGCGCCCCCAAAGCCCGCTTCCCCCATCGCGTCGCCGTCCGTCGTCTCGTTGTCAATCGTATTGTCACGTGTGCCCGGGACGGTCGTAGCATAGTTTCTGACGACACGGTCCACCAGTGGGCCGGCTGTGGACATTATCAAACAAAAACCCGGGCCGAAGGCCCGGGTTTCTCCGTCTTTCGACGTTGATGAAATGCGTCAGGCGATGACGCCGAGACGGGCGCGCATCAGGCCGATCGAGTCCATGTCGGCCTGCTCGCGGGCGCTCTCTTCGGCGCGCTCGCGCGCCTGGTCGCGCTCGTCGAGCAACTCGACCTTCTTCAGCTCCTCGAATGCCTCCGACAGCAGCGCCTTGGCATCATCGAGCTGGGTGCGCAATTCGTCGGCCGAGCGGGTCAAATTCTCCCGGCGCTGGATCGCCGCCTTGGCGTAGGTTGGATAGGCGAAATGGGTGGGATCGTTGATCCCGGCGCGCTCCTGCTCGACCTGGATCTCGCGCTCGAGCTCGACCGACATGCGCTGGAAGTCGGCGATCATGCCTTCGATCTGGGTAACCCGGCGGCGCTTCTCATCGACCTGAAACTTCTTCAGGCGGATCAGCGTTTCACGTGACTTCATCGACTCATACTCCCCAGAAGTCCCTATTTTGAACGCGGGACAAAGCCGGCTCCCATCTGGGCCCCGCCGGCATCGCTATTAGGCTGCCGCGGATGATGGCCCGACAAAGTTAGCGTTCCGTTTCCAAACCCGAAAGGATTTGAGCCAGTTGGCGATAGCCATCGCCGAGGCTGGTGGCCTCATCCTTGGCCTGGCGCAGGAATGCCTCGAGCGGCTCGTGCAGCCGGATCGCCTCGTCGACCTCAGGGCTGGAACCCGGCCGGTAGGCGCCAAGCCGGATCAGTTCCTCCATGTCGGCATAGGTCGCCATCACCTGCCGCGCCTTTGTAATGAAGGACAGGAAGTCGGGATCGGCGGACCGCGGCATGGTGCGCGAGACCGACTTGAGGATGTTGACCGCCGGATAGCGGCCACGCTCGGCGATCGCCCGCTGCATCACGATATGGCCGTCGAGGATGCCGCGCACCGCATCCGCGATCGGCTCATTATGATCGTCGCCGTCGACCAGCACCGTGAAGATCGCGGTGATGGTGCCGACGCCGGTGCCCGGCCCTGCCCGCTCCAGCAGCTTCGGCAGTTCGGTGAACACCGTCGGCGTATAGCCCTTGGCGGTCGGCGGCTCGCCGGCGGACAGGCCGATCTCGCGTTGCGCCATCGCAAAGCGCGTCACCGAGTCCATCAGGCAGAGCACGTCCTTGTCCTCGTCGCGGAAATATTCCGCGATTGAAAGCGTCAGATACGCCGCCTGACGCCGCATCAGCGCCGGCTCGTCCGATGTCGCGACCACTACGACCGAACGCGCCAGGCCCTCGTCGCCGAGGTCTTCCTGCAAGAATTCCTGCACCTCGCGGCCGCGTTCGCCGACCAGCCCGATCACGGTGATATCGGCGTCGACGTTGCGCGCCAGCATCGACAGCAGCACCGACTTGCCGACGCCGGAACCGGCGAAGATGCCAAGCCGCTGGCCGCGGCAACAGGTCAGGAATGTATTGAGTCCGCGCACCCCGAGATCGAGCGGCGCGCCGACCCGCTGGCGCGAATGCGCCGGCGGCGGCGAGTTTCGATAGGGCATCGGCGAGGCGCCTTGCACCAGCGGCCCCTTGCCGTCGATCGGCTCGCCCATCGCGTTGAGGACGCGGCCGAGCCAGGCCGGCGACGGCCGCACCTGACTTGCAGCATTGGCAATGACGGCACGGCAGCCGCGCCTGACACCCTCGAGCCCGCCGAACGGCATCACCACGGCATTGCTGCCGGAGAAGCCGATCACCTCGGCTGCGATGAAGCGGCCACCGCCGACGTCGATCACGATGCGGGCGCCGACCGACATCGCGTGGATCGGCCCCGCGATCTCGACCATCAGCCCGCGAACACCGACCACACGGCCATAAATGTTGACGCCGTCGATGTCACCGATCTGTTCCGCGAGGGCCTTCATTGCGAAAACCTTAAGTTTCCGAGATTTTGCCCTGGCCGCTTAACCTCGTGTTTACCCGCATCGTTAATCATTGCGTCACTGTCTTTGGTGACTGGGGTTGCTCGCCCGTTCTGAGGAAGGGCGAGTCGCGAGAGTCGGTTAGGCCCGTCTCTTAATGTGGAATCTGAACGAGAACGGATAGCAAAAGGTTCTTCTACGCAATATCTTAGGGCGATTCGACAAAAATTGCACGGTTAGAGCTTGCGAAGCAGAATCAGTTTTTGTTAACCATATCTTGTCAGGATCCGAATCAGTTGTTCAAAGGCGTTTTGTAAGTGCCGCGAATGCGGCCGACCTGACGCCCGGAGCGGCGACGATGGGGAACTTGGCATGCGCGTTTTGCTGATTGAAGATGACAGCGCCGTCGCGCAGTCGATCGAGCTGATGCTCAAGTCCGAGAGTTTCAACGTCTATACGACGGACCTCGGGGAAGAGGGCGTCGATCTCGGCAAGCTCTACGATTACGACATTATCCTGCTCGACCTCAACCTGCCCGACATGTCCGGCTACGACGTGCTGAAGCAGCTGCGGGTGTCGAAGATCAAGACACCAATTCTGATCCTCTCCGGCCTCGCCGGCATCGAGGACAAGGTCAAGGGTCTCGGCGTCGGCGCCGACGACTACATGACCAAGCCCTTCCACAAGGACGAACTGGTCGCCCGCATCCACGCGATCGTGCGCCGCTCCAAGGGCCACGCCCAGTCGGTGATCCAGACCGGCGATCTCGTAGTCAATCTCGACACCAAGACGGTCGAGGTCGGCGGCCAGCGCGTGCATCTGACGGGCAAGGAATACCAGATGCTGGAGCTGCTCTCGCTCCGCAAGGGCACCACGCTCACCAAGGAAATGTTCCTCAACCACCTCTATGGCGGCATGGACGAGCCGGAGCTGAAGATCATCGACGTCTTCATCTGCAAGCTGCGCAAGAAGCTCGCCAACGCCTCCGAAGGCCGCAACTTCATCGAAACCGTGTGGGGCCGTGGCTACGTGCTGCGCGAGCCGCACGAAGTCGAAGAGCGAATTCCGGCCTAAGACTTCACGGGCTTCATGCAGCGAACCTCAGGGTTCACTCCTCCCGACTGGACCCCGCCGTAAATGGCGGGGTTTTTGTTTGTGGGGTGTTTACGCCACCAGGATTGCGGCCAGGGCCGTGACGAGATCGGCGCCTTTCGGAACACCCAATCCGGTGCAGGCATTCCAGCCGGCGCCCGCATCATAGCCCATGCCGTCGACACGGTTGTTGCCGTGCTCGATCGGCCTGAACAGGGCCGCATTGGAATAGAGCGCGGAATTGACGAAGCCGAGCGGCTTGTCGCGCCCTGCGTTGGCGATCGCGATCAGTCCGGCCCAGAGCGGAGCGGCCGCGCTGGTGCCGTCCTTGATCACCACGGCGCCGTTGAGAACGATACGGTAGCCTGGCGTACCGGAAGCGGCGGCGGCGACATCGGGAACGCCGCGCCGCATGGCGCCGTCATTGACCGATGGCGGCAGCGCCAGACCGGTTTGAAAGGCCGGCACCGAAAACACATCGCTGATGCCGCCGCCGGTCCCACTGGTGCCGTCGTTCCAGACAATCTCCTCGTTGCCAGCCGCGCCGGCGTTGCCGCTGGCGGGCTGTGTTCCGCCACAGCTCAGCGCGTAGGGGCTCGACGCAGGAAACCAGACATGCGCGTTACCGTCGTTCAATCCGCCGGTGGCGAGCTGGTCGCCGGCCGCGAACAGCACCGTGACGTTCAATCGCTTGGCGTCTGCCAACACCCCCTGCATCGCGTCGCGGGCCGAAGAACTCCAGAACGTCTCCGCGCTGCCCCAACTGACCGACAGCACCTGCGGCCGGTTGACGTCGTCGAAAATCGCCTGGTTGATCGCACCGACCATGCTCTGAATGGTGTTGCCTGCGAAATAGACCACGATCCGCGCCTTGGGCAGCAGGCTCGCCAGGATCTGGAGATCGAGCGCGATCTCCTCGTCGGGCACCGTGCCGCCCCCGAACTGATTGCCGGCCCCGGACGTCGCGGCGCCGGCAGGCACGGCGGGCTTGATCGTAACGGCCTGGTCGATGACTTTGGGAGCCTCACGTCCCATTGCGGCGAGCGCATGGGCCAGATCGGTTGCGAGGTAACCGCCACCCAGCGCGATGATGCCGACGCAGACCTTCGATACGTCGCGATCGAGCGGAATGCCGTAAAGCGCGGCAACGTCCGTCGGCCAGAGTCCGGCGCCCGCTCCGGCACCGGCGAGCGCGGTCAACCGCGGCACCGGCCTCGACACCGGCCGCTGATCGAAGCCAAGGATGGCGCGCACCCATGGCGCGATTTCCTTCGGCACCGCCATTGCGCCGACGCGGGCGCGGAAGCGGCTGTGACCATCATCGTAGATGCGCAGCGTCGCACCGAGGATCCCGGTCAGCAGGCGTGCCGTGGCTTCCAGCACGACGATGCGCTGGGACAGATCGATATCGAGCACCGCGACATGAAACCTGGCGGCCAGCTTCTTGATGCGCTCGGCGGCGCGGCCATGGGTGCGTTTGCGTTGCGTCGCGAGCGCGCGCCGCGTGATCGGCTTCGACAGCCGGGCGAGGTCTCCGGCACTTCCCGCTTGAAACGCATCGGGCGTGCGCCGCTTCAGATAGACCGTGATGACGATAACTTCGTCTGGATCGACCTCGCCGACATATGTCGCATCCGGCGGAGCGGCGCGATAACTGCCGGCGAGTTGTACCTTTTGGTCGGTCACCGATGCGCCCGCCGGCTCATTTTCCCTTGCAGTTCCGGTTGACCTTCGGCGGGGTCTGGGTGTCGTCGAGCGCGCAGAACGGGATCGACCAGACGAAGTCCGCCGACGTCGCGATCTGCGCGACGCCGCTCATGCCCTCGAAGATCGGCGGCTGGCTGGAGAAGCTCCAGTACCAGCTGGGCTGGATCGGGCCGAGCGGTGCGCCATTGTCGTCAAAGCCTGCCTGGGAGGTGGCGGCCCCCTTGCTGTCCCAGGCCGCCCGGCCGTGGCAGGTAATGCAGGATGATTGATCGACGAAGCCGTTTTCGGTGACCGAATTGCCGAGACGGACGTCGAGACCGGTGGCGTCAGTGAAGTCCGTCTGCGACCCCTTCAGGCAATAATTCGCAAATGCCGGATCCCAATCGGCGGCCGCGATCATGGCCTTCAGCGGAGGCGTCTTCACGCAATCGGGGTATCCCTGGTTTGCCTGCGAATTGGGGCTCACCGGACTGGTCTGCGCGCCGAAGGAGTCCCTGCATCCGATGATGTCGCATCGCGCCGGATTGAACTGGTGCTCGAACGTCGCCCAGGTCCAGTTCGGAACGGCCTTGGAGATGATGTGCATCGACACGAAGGCATATTGCTTGCCGTCGGCGCCGGTGTTGACATGATACAGCTTGGGTACATCGGCGAGCGTCACTTTGCCGCCGCTGAAGTCCGGAATATCCGTCACCAGCATCCAGTTCGCCTTGACCTCCATCGCGCCGACCGGAAACGAAATGGTCTTGCCGAACGCGGCGCGAAGGCCAGACACCTTGTACAAATTGTTCTGCACGATGAAGTCGAAGGATTCCTTGTTGCGCCGCGATTCCTCCAGCGCACCCTTGCCGGGCGGAATCGCCGGGAGCAGCTTGCCGGCTCTCTGCAGCGCTACCCGGCCCGCATCCGGCACCGCAGGTTCATGCAGCGCGAGCGGCGCCGGCGTCGTCGGAAACTGCGGATTCACCTTGAAGGTGTCGCTATCGCTGGCCCAGGTCTCGAACAGGGCATTGCTGCCGCCGGCGCGGGTATTGACCTGGATGAAGAATTGCCAGGCCAGCTGATCGGGTGAATTCATCGCCGGATTCGGCGTCGTCTGCGCCGCGACCGGAAGGCCGGGAAGCAAAAGCACACCACAGGCGAGCGCCGTCTTGATCGATCTCCTCATCTTGCTCTCCACTCGGGTTCAGGTTTGGAATCCGTCCGTCATCCAGCTCGAATAGATATCGAGCTGGTCCTGCGACCATTTGTGACCCGGCGGCATGAATCCGGATGAAAGCGCGGCGAATACGCGGCGTGCGTTGGCGTGGTCGGCAAAATCGTCATTGGCGAGCGGGTCGCACATCCAGGCGGCGTCGCCGAGATGAACATCTTTCGGAGTCATGCAACCGATGTCGCCCGGTCGGAACATCGGCAGGATGTCCGTGCCATAGCTCGTCGTCATGGCGATCACCGATCTCGTTCAACAATATACTTCAGGTTGTGTGTCATATAGACCGCTATTGCAGAGCCCGTTGTGAAGTGGATCACAACCTGGCATGGCAATTCGTCCCCTGATGCTGCGCAACAAGCTCGCCAACGCCTCCGAAGGCCGCAACTTCATCGACCCAAGCGTTACGGCTTCATGCCGCGAACCTCACGGTTCACTGCTCCCGACTGGACCCCGCCGCAAACGGCGGAGTTTTTGTTTGGGGCATTGTGAACCATATCACCTGTGAGCGATCGATATCTAGCGCACAATCGTGGCGGGAATTAATCCGGGTGTACTCCGGCCCGGGCTTCGTTCGCTGAACGAAGGGAACGCCGATGTTCATCCTGCTTGGAGCCTCAGATGATCCATGCCTCGCGGCGGTCAGCCGCGCGCTGGCCGGGCGGTCGCATGAAACGCGGACGATCAGCGATCCCTTTATGGATCTCGCGTGCACAGCCTGGCGGTTCGACAGCAACCGGTCGGACACTGCCCTGACGATCGGAGGCGAGACCGCTGCTATTGACGGCGTGTTGGCGGCACGACGCGTCGCCCGGCCCGTCCGGCCATCGGAGGAATGGTCGCAGGAGGACCTGTTCTACAATCAGGCCGAGGCCGAAGCCGCCATGCTCGGCTGGCTGTGGGGCCTGCCATGCCCGGTGGTCGATCGGCCGCCCGCATGGTCGTGGTACGGCATGCGGCGGCCGATCATGGTCTGGGGCGCCTTGCTGCGGCGACATGGCCTGCCGCCGCTCGACAGCGTCATCACCGGAGACGCCGGGGAGCTTTCAAGGTTTCTGGCGCGTCAGGGCGGAGCCGCCATTGAGCATGTGACAGGCCACGGGGCGCGCCAGCTCGTGCCCGAGACGGATGCAGCGAAGGTTGCGGAGCGCGCGTCACTGGCGCCCGTGCGACTGACAGAACTCCATCACGGCGCGTGGCGCGCCTGCGTGGCCGGGCCGCATTTGGTCTGGGATGACGGAACGCCGGATACGGCGAAAGACGTCTCCGCGCGGCTTTGCGCATTCGCCGCCGCAGCAGGCCTTGGGTTCGCGGAATTCATCGTCACGTCGGACAAGAGGCCGCGTGTGCTGGATATCGAACATCGTCCGCGCTTCGAATTGTTCGGTCCCGTCGCACGAGAGGCCATCGCGGAGGGCGTGGCCGATACGCTGACACAGAGCGGCGAGCTATCCGGCCACGCCAAGCCATTGTCATGGGTATTGTCATGATTCTGGTGTGCGGCAATGTCAGCGAACCCGTGACCGAGCTGGTGTGCGCGCGGCTTGAGGCGGAGGAACTCGCCTATCGGGTGCTGAGCCCGAACATCTCGACGGACTCCGCCCTGCAATCGACCGTGCACACACAATGGACCAACGGCGAATTCCACGGCGGATATTTTTCCGGTCCGGATTGGCGTCTCGACGTCGATGACCTGACGGGCGTGTATTTCAGGCCGCTGCAGGCGCCGGCAGCGGATTTGCCCGGAATTCCGGCCGCGGTGGCGCAGGCGCTTCAGGCACAGCGGATGGCCGCGCTCAGCGCAATTATCGATACGCTGCCCTGCCCGGTCGTCAACCCGGTCCTCGCCGGCATGTCGAACAGCAGCAAGCCGCACCAGGCAATGCTGATCCGCGCGTGCGGATTCCCGGTGCCTGCGACGCTGATCACCAACGATCCCGTTGCGGCACTTGCGTTCGCCGCCGAGCACAATGACGACATCATCTACAAATCCATCAGCGGGGTTCGCTCCATCGTTCGCCGTTTCGGTTCGCAACAGGCCGAGCGGCTGCCGCTGCTGCGTCACGGCCCGGCGCAGTTCCAGCAGCGAATCCAGGGCGCGGATGTTCGGGTCCACGTCGTTGCCGATCGGATCTTTGCCACCCGCATCGAGACGCCATCGGTCGACTACCGCTATGCCGCGGGCGATGGCGAGCCGATCCTGATGCAACCGACCGAACTGGCTTGCGAGGTCGCGCACAGATGCGTCGCGTTGACGAAGCGATTGGGCCTGTTGTTCGCCGGCATCGATTTGAAGGAAACACAAGACGGCGAATATTTCTGTTTCGAGGCCAATCCCTCGCCGGGCTTTTTGTTCTTCGAGCGCGCCACGGGCCAGCCGATCAGCACCGCGCTTGCGCATCTGCTTGCCGGCAGATCGCATTTAAGTGAAGCACGCTAAGATTGCATTTTCTCTTAGTGCTGCTTTATAGTGATATTCGCGGGGGTGGTTTTCCGGCAATTCATCATTCGATATTTTTGGAGAATTGATCATGGCCAAAGACCCCAAATCTTCCGAACCATTCGTTTCCCAGCAGGATAGGCCCGCCGTCGGCGCCGACACGCCCGTCAGCGAATTGCGCGTGCGCGACCTGCACGCGATCCTCTCGAACGCGGCGCACAACGCGCTGTTCAAGGCCCACAAGGACAAGGACCTGGAGAAGATCCACAAGGACTTCGACAAGACTCACCCCGACAAGCCACACAAGGAGGTCTTCGAGACGCAAATTCATGCGAAGCATATCGAAAAGCAACATTTGGAGAAGTTTCAGCCGGAAAAGGTCCATCCTGACAAGATCCAGCCCGACAAGCTGCAGAAAGAATTCAAGGAAATCGACAAGCACACGAAGGAGGCGACGAAGGACGCCCTCGACCAGTTCAAGAACATTCCTGAACTGCCGCCCGATCCAACCACGATCGGAGGCGATCCGGCCGCGCAGATCAGTCAGTTGCAGGCCACCGTCGACCAGCTCACGAGCGAGGTTGCCGAGCTGAAAGCCAAGACCGGAAAATGAACGCGCGCGGCCACGATTTCGGACAGCGATGAAACGAACAGCGCCTCGCCTGACGGCGGGCGCTGTTTGTGGCCATGCCCCCCAAGGTCACGGCATTCCACACGATGTCCCCTGAACCTGATACGGACGTGCACCGACCAACAGATCGTGTCATCCTTCCGGCACACGATTCTTGAGGATCCACGGGGCGCGCCACGACATGATCCTGCAATCCCTCGCCGGCCTGCCGGCATTCCTGGTCTATTTCTGCACGGCGCTGATCGCCGTGGTCGCCTATCTCTTCGTCTACACGCGTGTCACGCCGCACGACGAGTTTCAGCTGATCCGCGACAACGATCCGGCGGCAGCGATTGCGCTGGGCCTGAGCCTGCTCGGCTTCGTGCTGCCCGTCGTCAGCGCCATCGCCCACTCCGCCAATGTCGTGGACTGCCTGATCTGGAGCATGATCGCGCTGATCGTGCAGATCATCGTCTACTACATCGTGAAGATCCCGGTGCCGAACCTATCGGCGCGGATCGCCTCCGGAGAGATGGCCGCAGCGATCTGGCTCGGGCTGTCCTCGCTGGCCGCAGGCGCGCTGAACGCGGCCTGCATGATCTACTGACCATGGCAACCAAACCGAATCCGGAATTCGGCAGGCGCCGGCCCGCTGCGCCGCCGCAGCCGGGTCCGCCGGTCAAGCGCTCCAACCACGTTGCGCTATTGGTGATGGGCACGCTCGCGGTCGGCGGCAGCGCCTATGCGCTGATGCCGCGCCAGACTTGCCAGCCCCCGCAGCCACCGCCGCCGGGCATCGCCGCGCCTGCGGTGCCGCAACCCGGCGTCGACTGCGCGCCGCGCAACTCATCGTCGTCCGGCGGCCATGGTGGCAGCGGCGGCAGTTGGTCGTCGCGCAGCAGCTTCTTCAGCAGCGATTCCTCATCCGGCGGCGGCTCGTCATCGTCATCCGCCGCCAGCGCGAGTTCGGTGAGCCGCGGCGGCTTTGGCTCGTTCGCGCACGCGTTCGGTTTTGGCGGTGGCTGACGTCGTTGCTGCACGTTGCTGTGTGATCGCATGCTTTCGCTTGCCCAGCCGTCGCATGTGATGGACACTTAAGGCCGCTTACCGGGGGAGGATCGCATCCATGAAACGCTCACGACGTGTCGTGCTGACAATGATGGGGACTTCAGCCATTGGCGCAGTCTCGATGGGATTTGCGCCACGGCGTGGTTGCGGTCCCGGCAACGTCCTGATCCCCGGTCCCGACGGCCGGCCCTATTGCCGGCCCGCCTATGGCGGCTTCGGCGCCGCCCCGCGTCGCTTCGGCGGCCACCCTCATGGCGGTCACCCGCATGGCGGCGGTTGACGCACGCTTTGTCTGACGCAAACGCGATGACCCATGCAGCGCATTGAATGCCCCGAACGCGACGACTGGCGTGAGACGGCGGAGCGCGCCGGCTTCGATTTTCACACCATCGACGGCGAACGCTACTGGGACGAGCGCGCCTACTACGCCTTCACGCTCGATGAAATCGAACGCGGCATCGAGGCGCCAACCGGCGAGATCGACGCGATGTGCCTCGAGCTCGCCGGCCGCGCGGTCGACGACGAGGCCTATCTGCGCCGGCTGAAAATTCCGGAAGCCTTCTGGAACCTGATCTCGGAGAGCTGGCACCGCGATCAGCTCAGCCTCTACGGCCGGCTCGATCTCAAATTCGATGGCAACGGCCCTGCCAAGCTGCTCGAATACAACGCCGACACGCCGACCTCGATCTTCGAGGCGGCGGTGTTTCAATGGACCTGGCTCGAACAGGCGATCGAACGCAACATCATCCCGAAGCGCGCCGACCAGTTCAACTCGATCCACGAGCACCTGATCGAGGCCTGGAAGAAGCTCGGCGGTTCGCATCTGCTGCATCTCACCGGCATGACCGGAAATGCCGAGGACGCCGGCACGCTCGCCTATCTCGAGGACACCGCGGCCCAGGCGGGTCTGACAACGACGCTGCTCGACATCGAGGAGATCGGGCTGCGTGACGACGGGCAATTCGTCGACCTCGATGACCGCGCAATGGAGCTCGCATTCAAGCTCTATCCTTGGGAATGGATGTTCCACGACGCGTTCGGCAAGGATCTCGCAAAGGCGCCGACGCGCTGGATCGAGCCGCCGTGGAAGGCAATTCTGTCGAACAAGGGCATCCTGCCGCTGTTGTGGGAGATGTTTCCCAACCATCCCAATTTGCTGCCGGCCTATTTCGAGGACGACCCGCAGGCCGCACAGCTCGGCACGTCCTTTGTGCGCAAACCGATCTATTCGCGCGAGGGCGCCAATATCGAGCTGGTCAGCGCCGGCACCACGCTGGCCGCGCAGGAAGGACCCTACGGCGCCGAGGGCTTCATTCGCCAGGCGCTGGCGCCGCTGCCGAATTTTTCGGGGCAGTATCCGGTGCTCGGCAGCTGGCTGGTCGATCACACGCCGTGCGGCCTGTCGATCCGCGAGGACGAGAACCCGATCACCGGCAATACGTCGCGTTTTCTGCCGCACGCGATTTTGTAAATGGAGAGAGGCGAACGCTTCCGCGCCCGTCATTGCGAGGAGCGAAGCGACGAAGCAATCCATGCCTCCGCTTGCGGAAAGATGGATTGCTTCGCTTCGCTCGCAATGACGTGGAAAGAACCGCGATCGCCTCGCTTCAACTCAACGCGCAGCCGAGGCCACGGCCTTCAGCACATGCGGCGCGCCACCGGCGCGTGCCACCGGCGCGGTGTTCGGCTGATAGAGCCCGCGCCTGTCGGGATAGGGTCTGAAGGCGCTGGTGATGCCGACGACGGATTCGGCGGCGCCGAGCGCCAGCACGCCGTCGGGCTCGAGCATCCGGACGAGCTTGGCGAAGATGCCGGCCTTGGTGTTCTGGTCGAAATAGATCAGCACGTTGCGGCAGAAGATCACGTCGAAGGTGCCGAGATGGGAGATGTCCTGCAGCAGATTGAGCTGGCGGTGCTGCACCATGCCGCGGATATCGGCGTTGAGCTGCCAGAGCTCGCCCTTCTGTGTGAAATACTTCACCAGCATCTGGATCGGCAGGCCGCGCTGCACCTCGAACTGGCTGAACAGGCCGGCCCTGGCCTTTTCCAGCACCGCCTGCGACAGATCGGTGGCGATAATCTCGACGCGCCAGCCGGTGAACAGCGCGGTCATTTCCTTCACCAGCATCGCGATCGAATAGGGCTCCTGTCCGGTCGAGCCGGCCGCGCACCAGATGCGCAGGCCGCGCCGCGCCGCGCGCGCTTGCGCAAGCGCCGGCAGCACCGCTTCCTTCAAATGGTCGAATGGAATCTTGTCGCGGAAGAAGAACGTCTCGTTGGTGGTCATCGCCTCGACCACGTCTGATGTCAGCGCCTCGGCGCCGCCCTTCATCTTCTGGACCAGCTCGGGGATGCCGGCTAGGTTCGACCGGCGCGCCAGCGGCACCAGCCGGCTCTCCACCAGATATTGCTTGTCGGCGGAGAGATCGAGGCCGGAACGCTCTTTCAGCAGCTTACGCAGATACTCATAGTCCAGGGGCGTCACGAACGGTCTCCCGAAAACGCACGAACAAGTTTCGGCGCGATCTGATTGAGCGGCAGCACGGCGGCGCAGATGCCGGCGTTGGCGGCCGCACCGGGCATGCCCCACACCACGCTCGAGGCTTCGTCCTGCGCGATCACGCTGCCGCCGGCCGCGACGATGTCCTTGCCGCCACGCATGCCGTCGGAGCCCATGCCGGTCAGGATCACCGACATGATACTGCCCTGCCAGACGTCGATCGCGGACGTGAACATCGGATCGACCGCGGGCTTGCAGAAATTGATCGGGGGGCCGTCGTCGAGCGCGATCACGGCATCGATGCCATGGCGGACCACGCGCATGTGGCGGCCGCCCGGCGCAAGATAGATCTGGCCAGGCTTGACGGTCTCGCCGTCAACAGCCTCATGGGCCGGGCGCTTGCTGGTGCGCGCAAGGTGCTCGGCGAGAATGGTGGTGAAAGTCGGCGGCATGTGCTGGGTGATCAGCACCGGGAAACGATCGATCAGCGGCCCGATCTCGGCGACCAGCGACATCAGCGCCTGCGGGCCGCCGGTCGAAGCGCCGATCAGGAGCACCTTCGGCGGCAGCAGGCCGTACGCGCGGCGGGCGATTGGAACTGGCGCAGCCGGCGCCGGCGCCGGTGCCGCGCCCGGAGCCGCCGCACGCAACCTGTCCTGGCTCGGCGCGAGCGGCGGGCTCGCCGAATTGTGACCCGCGCCGCGCCGCGCCTTGGCGCCGAGATGACGGATCTTCTGGATCAGATCGTGGCGGAAGGTTTCCGCGGCGGTCGCCTCGCGCGTGCTTTCCGGCTTTGGAATGTAATCGGATGCGCCGAGCGACAGCGCCTTGAGGCTGATCTCCGCGTTGCGGCGGGTCAGCGTCGACGCCATGATGACGACGAGGTCGCGCTTCTTGGCCAACAGCTGCGGCAGCGCCGAGATGCCGTCGAGATCTGGCATTTCGATATCGAGCACCGCGACATCGGGGTTGATGCGCTCGAGCTGGTTGACGGCGTCGAGGCCGGTGCGCAGGGAAGCCGTGACCTCCATGTCGGGCTCGGCGCCGATCCAGCGCGAGATCATCCCGCGGATCACCACGGAATCGTCGACTACCATCACCCGGACCTTGTCGGTCCGGGTCGATGTCGGGGCCGTAGCACTTGTCAACGCAACACTCATAACTTCACCAGCGACGCAACGGCACAGATTACGAACGTTGAGCCGGAGGCTTCCGCCGCCGGATCGAACGCAGACTTTGGTTCAGCATGACCTTCGCGCGAACGCTGTGCGTTTGTCGCGAGGGATCATGCTCTAGAGGAGTCCGACTTCCTGGAACTTCGCGGTGACGATGTCCTTGTCGAACGGCTTCATGATGTATTCGTTGGCACCGGCATGCAGCGCACGCGCGATATGCGCGACGTCGTTTTCGGTGGTGCAGAACACCACCTTCGGCACATCGCCGCCGGGCATGCGGCGCAAATTGCCGAGGAACTCGTAGCCGTCCATGACGGGCATGTTCCAGTCGAGCAGCACCGCATCAGGCAGCCCGCGCTTGCAAACTTCGAGCGCCTTCTCACCATCTTCGGCTTCGGTGATCTGGAAATCGAGACCTTCCAGGATGCGGCGGGCGACCTTGCGAATGACGCTTGAGTCATCGACAACAAGACACGTTCTCATTTGCGACCTCTACTTCCTCATCCCCACAGGGATGTTTAGGTTCTTCAGTTCAACTCGCCCTGATCTCACGCCGCCTTGTCAGGCTGCTTTGGCGTCGGGCATCAATTCGAGTACGCGATCGACGTCGAGGACGACCATGAGCTGACCGTCGAGGCGGTGGACCCCGCCGGCGAGCTTGGCCATGCGGGGATCGAGGTTGACGGGGTTTTCCTCGCAGCCGTCGTCGGGCAGCCGCAGCACCTCGCCGATCTGGTCGATCAGGAGGCCATAGGATTCCCCGCGCAGGTCGACACCGACCGCCATCGGCGGCTTGCCGTCATCGGCCTTCGGCAGCCCGAGCCGGGCGCGCATGTCGACCACGGTGACGATGCGGCCGCGCAGATTGAGCACGCCGGCGATCTCGGCGGATGACAGCGGCACCCGCGTCAGCCGCTCCGGCATGAACACGTCCTGCACCCGCGAGATCGGCAGCCCGAACAGCTGGCCGCCGATCACGGCGGTGACGTATTCGACCATCGCGCCTTCGCTTGTCTCGGTCTTGCTGGTCATCATGACAGTTCCTTAAGCCGCCCGGCGCAGTTCGGCGGTCTGTTCCTTCAGCGCCGCGATCAGGCCGGGACGGTCGAACTTGGCGACATAATCGTGGAAGCCGGCCTGCCGGCCGCGCTCGATCGCCGCCGGCGACACCATCGCCGACAGCGCGATGATCGGCAGCCCGGTCAGATTGTTGTCGGAACGGATGCTTTCGGCGAACTCGAAGCCGTTCATCTCGGGCATCTCGATGTCGGTCAGCACGACGTCGAAGGCCTGCCCCGAACGCAGCACGGCAAGCCCCTCCTGCGCGTTCGGCGCGGTCCGCACCTTGTAGCCGGCGGCCTTCAGCACCGGCGCCAGCATGTTGCGGAAGAAGGCACTGTCATCGACCAGCAGCACGGATTGCGAACTTGCCGAGGGGCGCATCTCCTTGCGCGAGAACCAGTCGGCAAACGCCATCGGCAGGAAGTGGCCGACGTCGATCACCTCGGTGGCCTGGCCCTTGATCACGGCCGAGCCGAGGATACCCTCCTGCGAGCCCGCGACCTCGATGTTGAGCCGCTCCTCGACGATGTCGATGATCTCGTCGACCACCAGCCCCATCGAGCGGCCGTCGTCGGCGAACACCAGGATCGGCTGCGCACCTTGCGTCTGCACATTGACGCCGGCCATCTGCACCAGCGGCATCAGCTGCTCGCGGTACTGCACCATGTAGCGACCGTTCGAGAGTTCGATCTTGTCGGTTGCGATCTCCTCCAGCCGGGTGACGAGGCCGAGCGGCACCGCCTTGGGCTGGCTGGAGCCGGCACGGAACACCAACAGCGAGGTCAGTTGCTCGCCGGACGAGGCATGGGCCGAGGCGCTGTCGTCGGCCATGTCATGGGCCGAGGAGCCGGAGGCGCCGAGCGCTTTGGCGATGCCGTTGGGGTCGATGATCATGATCACGGCGCCATCGCCCAGGATGGTGTTGCCGGAGAACATGTCGATGTGGCGCAGCTTCGTGGACATCGGCTTGACCACGATCTCCTCGGTGTGGAACACGCCGTCGACCACGATGCCAAAGGTCTGGCTGCCGACCTGCGTCACCACGATGAAGCCGTTCTCGGGATCGGAGGTCGCGCCGTCGTCGATCTTCAGGAGCTTCTTGAGGTGGATCAGCGGCAGCAGCTTGTTGCGCAGCCGCAACACCGCGGTGTCCTTGATCCGCTCGATGCGGTGCTCGGAGTTGGCCCGCGCCCGCACCAGCTCGACCACGGCGAGCTGCGGGATCGCAAAGCGGTCACCGCCGGCTTCCACGATCAGGGCGGAGACGATCGCGAGCGTCAGCGGGATCTTGATGGTGACGGAGGCGCCCTCGCCGGCCACGCTCTTGATGTCGATGGTGCCGCCGATCTGGTCGATATTGGTGCGGACCACGTCCATGCCGACGCCGCGGCCGGAGACCGAGGTGATGGCGGCGGCAGTCGAGAAGCCCGGCGCGAAGATGAACTTGTGGATCTGCGCCTCGGTCATCTTCTCCAGTTCAGCCTCGGTGACGAGACCGTTCTGGACTGCCTTGGCCTTGATCCGCTCGGTGTTGAGCCCGCGGCCATTGTCGGCGATGCAGATGATGATGTGGCCGCCCTCGTGATAGGCAGAGAGCCGGATGGTGCCCTGCTCGCCCTTGCCGGCGGCGACCCGCTCGGCCGTGGTCTCCAGGCCGTGGTCGGCGGAGTTGCGCACCATGTGCGTCAACGGATCCTTGATCAGGTCGAGCACCTGGCGGTCGAGCTCGGTGTCGGCGCCGTGCATCTCCAGCTCGATCTGCTTGCCGAGTTCGCCGGAGAGGTCGCGGACGATGCGGGGCAGCTTCTGCCAGGCGTTGCCAATCGGCTGCATCCGCGTCTTCATGACGCCTTCCTGCAGCTCGGCGGTGACGTTGGACAGACGCTGCAGCGGCACCTTGAACTCGGTGTCCTCGTTGCGGCGGGAGATCTCCAGCAGCTGGTTGCGGGTCAGGACCAGCTCGGAGACCATGGTCATGAGATGTTCGAGGGTGTCGACGTTGACCCGGATCGACTGGTTGGCGATCTTGTCGCCTTCCGGGACGTCGCCCTCGGCGGCAGCCGCCTTGCGGGCCGGCTTCTTCGCGACCTCGGCGGGCTCGGCTGCGGCAACCGCAGCAACCGCAGGCGCGGCGGGTTTGGCGACAGGCGCGGGGACGACCACTTCGGGCGCGGTCTCGCGGAAAGCGCGTTCGAGTTCGTCGAGCGAGACCTCGCCGGGGCGCAACGGACGCTCCAGCGTCTGCACCACCAGCGTGCCTTCGGACATCGCCGGCTGCACGGGAGGTGCGGCGACCTCAGGCATTTCTTCAGCTGCAGCAGCGGCCATGGCGGCCATGCCGCGCTCGACCATGGCTTCCAATTGATCGATCAGATCGCGGTCGTCGCCTTCAGGCTCGGCCTCGGTGGCCTCGAGCCCTGCCAGGATCTCCTTGATGCGGTCGATCGAGGACAGGATCAGTGTCACGGCCTCAGCCTTGACCGGCATGCCGTCGCGGAATTTACCCATCAGGGTCTCGCCGGCATGCGCCAGCGCTTCCAGCCGCGGCAGGCCGAGGAAGCCGCAGGTCCCCTTGATGGTGTGCACCAGGCGGAAGATGTTATCGAGAATCTTCGCGTTGTTGGGGTCCTGCTCGAACCGAACCAACTGGTTGTCGACCGTGTCGAGGCTCTCGCCGGTTTCGGTCAAGAACTCCCGCAACA
>NZ_JYMU01000044.1:0-34085 GCF_000938235.1 Bradyrhizobium sp. LTSPM299 | reverse complement strand
TTGGCCAGAGCCAGCGCGGACACCGCGATCGACTGGCGGGTCGACAGCGCCTGGCTGTTGGCCGCTTCCTCGTTGGTGTCGGCCAGCGTCAGGTTGGACGAGCCGGTCTGCAACACGTTGATCAGGTTCTTGTTGAAGTCCTGGCGGATCTGCACGACCGAGAGGTTCGAACCGAGCGACGACGCTTCCGAGCGGAGCGTGTCGGAGGCCGAGCCGAGCTTGGCAACGATGGCGTTTGCCGAGGTGCTGTCCAGGAAATCGGTGCCAGCCGTCAGCGAACCGAGACCAAGGCCGCCGGCGTTAAAGGTCACACCCGAGATGTTGAGGGTGGACTTGCCGGTTTCATTGAACGTCAGCTTCAGATTGTCGCCGTTCAACAGGTTGACGCCGTTGAAGGACGAATCCTGGGCGGTCGTCGTAATCTGCTGGATGATGACGTTGTACTGGCTGACGAGGTTGGCGCGGGTCGCCTGCGAGGTCGGATCGGAAACGGCGGCATTGACCGTGCCGACCGTTGCAGTGGTGGTGCCCGCAATGTCGACGCCTTCACCGGTCGGGGCGGTGCCCGTCTTGGTGATGGTCTGGCTGGCGGCATCGTTGGTCGAGGTGAAGGTCAGCGTATCGGCGGTCGCGGAGAGCGACGCGGAGACGGCAACGCCGTTCGAAGCCAGCACGCTGTTGAGCTGATCGAGCGTCTGGACGGTCGCGGTGCCCGCACCGGTCGAGAAGCTCGAACCGACCGTGACCGCGAGCGAGCCGGTGGCGGTCTTGAAGGTGATGACCGAACCGCCGAGCTTGCCGGCATTGAGGTCGGTGGCCACCGTGGTGCCGGTGCCGGCGCCAGTACCGGTGACGTCGACATTGGCCTTGGTCGAGTAGCCGACCGGGCTCTGCAGCACCTGGTTGGCGATCGACTTCGCGGTATCGACCAGCTTCTGCAGCGAGGTGATGCCGGTGTTGGCGGACTGCAGGACCTGCACGCCGTTGCCGATGCCATCCAGCAAATTGTTGATGTCGCTGGCGCGGTTGTCGAGCGATTGCGCGGTGAAATAGTTGGTCGGGTTGTCGAGGGCGGTGTTGACCTTCTTGCCGGTGGCAAGACGGTTCTGCGTGGTCGAGAGCAGATCGGCGGTCGACTGCAGCGAGAGCAGGTTTTGACGGACCGATGACGAAAGGACGATGTCGGACATACTGATACCCTTCTGGATGAACACACGATTGACGCGACGCCGCAAATTTCACGCGGCGATCGCGGCCACACTGGGCCGTCGGCGCTACCCGTTCGTTAAAGAGCTGCTCCGTACTAATACCCAGAAGACCCATGCCCGGTAATTCTACCGGCGGATGCTGCGGTCGACGCGCCAGTCGGCAGCGATTCGGCGGCGCATGCGTTGCGGCTGAAGAATTTTCCCGTATTCGCAGGGCTGCCCGCAGCACCGAACGGGTCGACCGGATTCTGCGCGTGAGTGGAATTACGCGCGCGACGATGCGCGGCCGGCATGTTCAAACGTTAATGAAAATCAACGAATGTCAACGAATTCTGAAACCTTCAGGCCGCATCGCGGTGCTGGACTCGAGCACCCTCCGTGTGTCGCGAATCGAGCTGATTGCCGCGGCGTCGAAGGCTCGGGCAGATGTCTGCCCTGTAGAATGTATAAAGGCGGCACCACAACTCTTGTGCAATTGGACAGGGAAGCTATGTTCGCTGCCATTCCACGCGCCAAGAGTAGCCAAGAGTAGGTGATGCGAGACTGTAAAGTGCTCCCGCCCTCGGCAGGAGCCCCAATGTCTGCGGTATCGCGTCCGCCTAATCGTCTGTTGCAAGCGCTCCCCGTGGCGGAGTACGAGCAACTCCATCCGCTTCTCGAAACCGTCGAGCTGACCAAGGATACGGTGCTGGCCGACGCCGGCGCGCCGGTCCAGCGAGTCTACCTGCCGCACAGCGGCGTGGTTTCAATGATGGTCCATTTGTCCGACGGGCAGTCGGTCGAAATCGCGACGGTCGGCCGCGACAACATCGTCGGCGTGACTGCCGCGCTTGATGGCGGTCCGCTGTTCGCCGATGCGATCGTCGCGGTGCCGGGGACCGCTTCGGTATTGAAGGCGGAGGACTTCCGCGAGATGGCCGATCGCAATGTCGTCTTCCGGACACTGGTCAGTCGCTATGAGCAGGCGCTGACGGCTCAGACCCAGCAGTCCGTCGCGTGCAACGTTTCGCATCCGGTTGAGGCGCGGCTATCGCGCTGGCTGCTCCGCGCGCGGGATCTGTGCGGCAGCGAGGCATTGCCGCTGACCCAGGAGATGCTGGCGCAGATGATCGGTGTCCGGCGCAATGCGGTCTCGATCGTCGCGCACGGATTTCAACAGGCCGGCATCCTCCGCTATAGCCGCGGGCACATCGAAATCACCGATATCGACGGTCTGCGGAAAGCGTCCTGTGAGTGCTACGCGACGGTCAAGGCGCATGCGGAGCAGTTGGTCGGAGCGGAGGATTGATCGCGCCGGGCGGCGAGGCATCCGCCCGAGCCAGCCTGCGGTATCCACGGCGACCGGCAACAAGACCTAACAGAAGTGTTTCTCTTTGGAAAAAAAACTGGCAACATAGCGTGCAGAGATGCACCGCTGCACGCGGCAGCGTCGGTGCCCAGAGACAAGCTTTGCCGGTCAGGCCGGAGGTTGCTTTGGATACGATTGCGCGACCACCGAATGGATTTCTGTCATCGCTGTCGACGAGCGATTTCGAATTGATGCGCCTGCATCTGCGCACCGTCGACCTAGCTGTGGATTCAGTGCTGGTCGAGGTCGATGAGGTCCTCAAACGCGCATACATGCCCCACAGGGGCGTGATCTCGCTGGTGGTCAAGCTGGCAAGGGGCGAGCACGTGCAAGTCGCGATGGTCGGCCGTGACAGCATCTTTGGCGCGTTCGCGGGACTCGGCGAGGCGCCTTCGCTGAACAGTGCCGTGATGCTGGTGCCGGGCGTCGCCTCGACGATCGAGGTCGAGGCGTTTCGGGCAGCCGCCGGCCAGAGCCCGACGCTTCGTGCCGCGCTGATTCGGCACGGGCTCGCCGTCTATGCCCAGATCCAGCAGACTGCCGGCTGCAACGCCGCCCACACCGTGGAGTCGCGGTTGGCACGCTGTCTGCTTCAGACACGCGATCTCTCCGGCAGCAACAAGATCGTTCTGACGCAGGAAATGATGGCGCAGATGATCGGCGCGCGGCGCAACAGCGTGTCGCTGGTCGCCCACACGTTGCAGCAAGCCAATTTCATCCATTACAGCCGTGGCCATATCGAGATCACCAACCTCGACGGCCTGACCAAGACCTCGTGCGAATGCTACGCCACGGTCAAGGCCCAGTATGCGGGGCTGCTGCATTGTCAGGAGATCCTCAGCGCCTGATCGCATCGTGAGCCGTACTTCTACGGCGTGGAATTTTCACGGTCGGATAACGTTGCATCGCCAAAGTCGCATGGACGCGCGGGGGAGCCGATGTTCACTTACGAAACGACCGACCAGAAGGAAGCTAGGCGCTTCCGTATTGCCCAGTTCAACGGCCGATCCGCCACCATCCGTTCGGCCGATGCGACGGTCACGGGCCGAGTCCGCTCGATCGTCGAGAGCAAGACCAGTGTCAGGATGACATGGGTGATCACGATCGTTCCGGAGGAGCGGACATCCATGGTCCCGACGGCACGGCCGGCGCCGCGTATGCCGATTGCGGCGGAAGACTACGTCTGAAACGCCCGATCGCCGCCGCGCTCCGGCAATCTCCAAAACGATAGGCAATCCGCTGCCGCCGCTGTTTTCTCGTTGATCAGACCGGCTGCAACAGGGCCTTGCGGACGAGATCGGCGGTGTTGCGCGCACCGAGCTTGCGCATGGCTTCAGCGCGATGGCTTTCGAACGTGCGCGGACTGATGCTCATGCGCAACGCCCCCTGCTTGTTGGAATAGCCGTCGCTGATCAGGCTGAGCACTTCGCGCTCGCGCTTGGTCAGCGGCTTGCGGCCGGCTTCCGGCGCGAACATCACGTCGGGCGAACGGGAACGGGCTGGCATGTCGTCCCGGATCGGCTTGAGTTCGGCCGCCGGGACAGCATTCGGATAGAGATCGGAAATCTGTTTCAGCATCGCGGAAACGCGCTCGGTTTGCTCGAGCGCATTCTCGATGACCTGCCGAAGGTAAATGCCGTTACCGGGCGTCTGCGCGAATTGATGGCTGTGCTGCTTGAGCTCGTTCATGTAGAGCAACAGCGCCGTCACGGGTCCATTGAACTGGCGGACGATCGCAGCGCCAGCCTCCTCCGTCGCCGGCATTCGCTGCGCAGACGGCGAGCTCAGCGCTTGGTGATCCTGGGCCTCGAGCGGAGCGCCCTCGTCCATCCAGGTCGGAAGGCGAAACTCGGCTCGATCATCGTGTTGCGTCATACGTATGGTTTACCGAAGGTGAACTGCGTCGACGTTAACGCGGAACTCAGTAGAAATACGGATAACGCAACTGTGATCCGGGGCCCAGCCAGCCAAAAGAGGCAGATGCCTGCTGATTTGGCAACGAATCTCGGATAGCCGGGTCGAGTTGCAGTAGTCTTACGGGCGGGGTCCCACTCCGGTCTCCGTATTTCGACGGGGATAAATTTACTTTCGGTCGCTTCGCTCGAACACGTTCTGCCGCGTGAACTTGGCCGTCAATCGACGTGATTCGCCGCCTCCCGGGAGGCCGTTACGGCGCGCTGGACCCGGTATTGGCTCCTGTGAGGGGTGCTCGGAACCTCATGGACGGCGGAGCCGGAGGAACTTCTGCAGGAATCGTCCCGATATGACGAACCTGAACCACCAATACGCCATCCGTCGCGTCGACATTGCCATGCCCTCGGCACCGGGATGGTCCGGTATCTCTTCAATACCGCGTGCTCCGGCACAGGGGTGTGAGACCGTTCACATCGGAGCGAGGGCACCGCGACAACAGCGAACGGCAATTTACAGCCTTCCCCCGCGCCGCGATGATCGTCTCCCGGATGGCCCGCAAGACCCCGGCCAAGACCCCGGCAAGCAGGCAGCGACAATGCGCAGACGAAACGGACCATGGATGGCGATCGCGGCGCTGGCCGCAACACTGGCGCTCAGCGCTGGCGCGCAGGCTCAGACCGCACCGGCCAGCACGGCAACGCCGACATCGGATAACGCGGTCCTGCTCACGATCTTCCTAAAGCACGATCAGTCGCGACCGCTCGGCGAACTGAATGCCCAGCTCGAGCGGCAGGGCTTCTACAAAGCGTTTCCGCCTGAAGGCGTCGAGGTGGTCAGTTGGTACGTGATGATGGGAATTGGCCAGGTGGTGACGTTACGGCTGCCGGCATCGCGGCTGCGCGAGGTCAACCGCGTCATCGAGAACAGCGCCTGGGGTGCCTATCACACCGAATTCCATCCAACCTACGACTACAAGGCAGTCGGGATCGCCAGTCACGAGAAGGCGAAGTAACGAGAGCCTTCCCGCGCTTGAGACAGAATTGAACCACGACCGCGCACAGGGCTAGGCCGGTTCTGGATTGTCAGAACCGGCAACCCAATTGGGCGCGACCCCGCGTTATGCGTGCGCCTTCGAGCGCAGGCTCAGCTTTGTCGCCAGCATCCGCAGATCCTCGCTGCGCCCGCTGCAGAGTAAGCGCGTGAATTCGTCGGGATCGATGGAGGAGGGCGAGACATCGGCTGATTTGCCCGCGACGCGGCGCAGCCAGGTCAATCGGAAGAGACGCTTGAGCATCTTCATGGTTGTTGAGCCCCGATGAGCGTCATCATTAATTCGCGGCAATGCCGGTTGGTTCCACCGGCTGTCGTGCTTACGACGAATTTCGCTGTCAGCTCAGGCGAGCAGCGCCTTGCGCCTTCGTACTCGCTCAATGGATTGCCGCACCGCGGCCTGATCGAGCGCTCCACCGGCGATCCGCGCCGCGATCGCCTCGGCGATGGCAGCCATCTCCCGCTCCTGGTCGAACAGATTGTTGCCGATGCAGACCACGTCCATGCCGGCGCCAATTGCCTGCAAGCTCGCGGTATGGGTTCCGAGCGCCTTCTGCAACCCCTGCATCTGCATGTCGTCTGATATCAGGAGCGTCTCCGGCAAGCGGGCGCGAAGCCGGCCGATCCCGGCGGATGACAATGTCATCGGCTTGCGTTCGTCCCACGGACGGACGATGGCGTGGCTGACCAGTACCGCATCGCCAAAGGTCTGTGGCGCCAGCGTATAGAACAGCTCTTCCTGCTCGGGCCGCAACGCATCGGAGATGTCCATGAACTCCAGATGCGAATCGACGTTGGCGCCGCCAATGCCCGGGAAATGCTTCAGGCAGAGGCCTACTCCCGCCTGCCGCGCCGCAGCGTCGACAAGCCGAGCATTAGCTTCGACCTCGCCGATATCGGCCGAATAAGACCGCTTGATCCTGCCGATGTTTGGATTGTCAGCGTTATAATCGACATCGATGACCGGCGCGAAATTGTAGCGGATGCCGAGCCGGCGCAACTCACCATAGCTCGCGGCCAGGATTTCCTGCTTCTCGGCCGTCGCGAGCAGTTTGAAATCCTTCGCGCTCGGCAGCGGCGCAAAGCCCAGGCCATCCTTGAGTCGCCGCACCAATCCGCCCTCCTGGTCGATGAAGACCATTGGGCCCGAGGGCAATGCCGCAATCTCGGCGCAGAGTGACTGCACCTGATCCGGAGAGGCGATGTTGTTGTCGTACTGCCGCGTCTGGCACGAGTAATCGAACAGGATCACTCCGCCGAGGCCGAAGCGCGCGGCAAATTCCTTCAGCCAAGGCGGAATGGCCGTGCCGTAAAAGCCGAGGATGAAGAGTTCGCCGACGGACATAGGCATTCGCTCATCCTGCGCGCAGAATCGGGTGCGGCTCCCTGCTAACGCCATAGCATGCGGAGACGGCGGTAAGAATATGCTGACGCGGCGGCTCGCCGGGACGGCGTTCCCCGCGCTCGCGGCTCTATGGTAGAGAGGACGCAAGCTTCGACTAAGAAGATCCGGAAACCGACCATGACAGCACCTTACGTCCCGCAAATGGCGCTTTACCGCCAATGGCTGAAACAGACGCGCGGCCTTGAGTATGCTGATTTCGAGGAGATGCGGCGGTGGTCGGTCGCCGATATCGACGGCTTCTGGCAGAGCGTCTGGGACTATTTCGATATTCAGTCACCGACGCCGCACACCGCGGTGCTGGCGAGCCGCAAGATGCCCGGCGCGGTGTGGTTTCCCGGTGCCCAGGTCAACTATGCCCGACAGGTCCTGCGCCACATCGCGCCGGCGCATGCCGCGGGCCTCCCGGCCCTCGTCTCACGCGGTGAAGACGGCGTGTTATCGGAAACGAGCTGGCCCGAGCTCAAGCGCAAGGTCGCCGCGCTGGCGCTGCACCTGAAAGCCCAGGGCGTGCACTCCGGCGATCGCGTCGCAGCCTACCTGCCCAACATTCCGGAGACGATCATCGCGTTTCTCGCGACCGCCAGCCTGGGCGCGATCTGGAGCGTCTGCGCGCCCGACATGGCCGCACCCGCGGTGATCGACCGCTTCAAGCAGATCGAGCCAAAAGTGCTGATCGCCTGCGACGCCGTCACCTATGCCGGCCGGCGCCATGATCGGCGGCCGGTGATCGACGAATTGCGGCGTGCGCTGCCGACGGTCGAGCATGTCATTCTGCACAGCGAGACTGCAGCGTCCGACACGCAGCTTTCGTCCATCCTCGCAGGCGACAACGCCGAGATCGATGCGTTCGAGCCGAAATGGCTGCCGTTCGATCATCCGCTCTGGATCGTCTATTCCTCAGGCACCACCGGACTGCCGAAACCGATCCTGCACAGCCATGGCGGCGTGATCGTGGTGGCACTGCCGCTCTCGACCCTGCACAACGACATCGGTTGCAGTTACGACAGGAATTCATTCGGTGAGCGCTTCCATTGGTACAGCTCGACAGGCTGGATCATGTGGAACAGTCAGACCAACGGACTGCTGAACGGCACGACCTGCTGCATCTTCGACGGCAGCCCGGGTGGCTCCAAGGACAAGCCCGACTGGACCACGCTGTGGCGCTTCGTCGCCGAGACCAAAGCGACATTCTTCGGCGCCGGCGCCGCGTTCTTTGCCAACTGCACCAAGGCGGAGATCGATCTCGCAGGGGTCGGCGACCTCTCGCAGCTGCGCGCGTTGGGCTCGACCGGATCGCCACTCAGCGCCGACACCCAAGCCTGGTTCAACGACCGCTTCGCCGCGCTTTCGAAGGCCAACGGCAACGCCGCGCAGGCCGACATGTGGTGGGCGAACATCTCCGGCGGCACCGATTTCGCCGGCGCCTTCATCGGAGGCAACCGCGAACTGCCGCAGACGCCGGGCATCATGCAATGCCGCCTGCTCGGCTGCGCGGTGGAAGCCTTCGACGAGCAGGGCCGTGCCGTGATCGACGAGGTCGGCGAACTGGTCTGCACCGAGCCGTTGCCGTCGATGCCGCTGCGGTTCTGGAACGATCCCGGTGACGCACGCTATCGCGCCAGCTACTTCGAGACCTATCCCGATAATTTCGACGGCTCGGGCCGCGGCCCGGTGTGGCGGCACGGCGACTGGCTCAAGATCAACCCCGACGGCGCCTGCGTGATCTACGGCCGCAGCGACGCCACCATCAATCGGCACGGCCTGCGCATGGGCACCAGCGAACTCTATTCGGCGATCGAGGCGCTGCCGGAAGTGCTGGACTCGCTGGTCGTCGATCTCGAATATCTGGGACGCGACAGCTACATGCCGCTGTTCGTGGTGCTGCGCGAGGGCATCGCGCTCGATGCCGCGATGAAGGCTGACATCAACAAGGCGATCGAAGCCGGATTGTCGCGCCGCTTCCTGCCCAACGATATTTTCGCGGTCGCGGAGATTCCGCGCACGCTGTCGGGAAAGAAGCAGGAACTGCCAATCAAGAAGCTCCTGCTCGGTCACGCCATTGAGAACGTAATCAACAGGGATGCGATGGCCAATCCTGGATGCCTGGACTGGTATCTGGAATTCGCGCGGAATTATCTGAGTAGGCAAGCCGGCGCCGCGTGAGCGCACGCACCATCACCGCACGCTCTTGCTGATGTCCGCGCGCCATGGCGGCGGCGAAAGGCCGGCGCGCAAGGATCCCAGGAACGCCTGCGTCCGTCTGGCCCTGCCGCCGCGGCCCGGATTGAGAAGCGCAACGACGTCGGCCGGCGGCAGACGATGATTCGAAAGCACACGCACCAGCTGGCCCGCCGCCAAATCCTCCGCGACATCCCATTCTGACCGCACGATCAGGCCGCAATCCGCCAGCGCCCAGGCCTTCACGACCTCGCCGTCATTGCTGGAGAGTGTCGGCTCGATCCGGACAACCTCCGGCGCCGACCCGGCGCGCTGGCGGGAAAACCGCCAAAGCGTCACGTCCTCCTCGTTCTCGCGCAGCGCAATGCAATCGTGCCCGCGCAGGTCTCGCGGGCTGACCGGCGCTCCCCGTCGCTTCAGGTAGGCCGGCGAGGCGCACAGATACCGTTCATTCGACGCGAGACGCTGAAGCTGAAGCACGGAGTCTTTCAGCACGCCGATATGGATCATGATGTCCCAGGAGCCCGCGGCCGCCCGCCCGAGCCGATCGGACAGCTCCAGATCGACCGACACGTCGGGATGCCGGGATCGGAATGCGGCAATTGCCGGTGCGATGTAGCGGCGTCCGAAGCCAAGCGGAGCGAGAATTTTGAGATGACCGGTGATGGTGCCGCGGCGCGCCTGCAGCGCATCCACAAGCTCCGCCGCACCGTCGAGCAGCGCCCGGCCACGCAACAGCAGCAGTTCGCCCTCATCGGTCAGGGTCAGCCGCCGCGCCGAGCGAATGACCAGTTGAACTCCGAGCCGCTGCTCGATGCCCTGCAGCCGCTGCGAAACGGCAGGCGGTGTCACGTCGAGCGCGCGTGCCGCGGCCGCCAGCGTGTTGGCCGCGGCGATCGCAACAAAAAACCTGATGTCGTCGGTCGAGAGCATTAAGCATGAGCTTAATCTAGGAATGATAATCGGTAAATTGCACTTAGCCTAAAAGCAGCTAATCTTAAGTCCATGCCCCTCGCACCCGCGCCAACACCACTGCGATCCCTCGCCGGGATCGAGACCCCTTGCCTTGTCCTCGACGAAGGCCGGATGTTGAATAACATCGCCCGCCTGAGGGGCAGACTGACGCGGCTTGGCGTCCCCCTCCGTCCGCATCTGAAGACCGCAAAATCAGTCGAAATTGCCCGCGCCGTCATGGATGGCCCGACTGGGCCGGCTGCGGTCTCGACTCTGCGCGAGGCAGAAGTCTTCGCGGCCGCAGGGGTCAAGGACCTCCTCTACGCTGTCGGTATCGCGCCACAAAAGCTGGATCGCGTCACCGCGCTGCGGCGGCGCGGCGTGGACCTGTGCGTGATCCTCGACAGCATCGAACAGGCGAATGCCGTCACGGAAACGGCGCGCGCGACCGGCGACCGGATTCCGGCGCTGATCGAGATCGACTGTGACGGCCACCGTGCCGGCGTCCGAGCCGACGACCCGCTGCTCGCCGAGATCGGTCGCACGCTTCACGCCGGCGGCGCTGAATTGCGCGGCGTCATGACCCACGCCGGAGAGTCCTATAGCTGCCGCAGCGTGGCGGCGCTCGAGGCGGCCGGCGAACAGGAACGCGCAGCCGCGGTTGGCTGTGCCGAGGCGCTGCGCTCGGCCGGGCTGCGATGTCCGGTGGTCAGCGTCGGCTCGACACCGACGGCGCATTTCGCGCGCCATCTCGACGGCGTGACCGAAATGCGCGCCGGCGTCTTCGTGATGTTCGATCTGGTGATGGCCGGGATCGGGGTCTGCACGCTCGATGACATCGCGCTGTCGGTGCTCACGACCGTGACAGGCCATCGTGCCGATCGCGGCTGGACTTTCATCGACGCGGGCTGGATGGCACTGTCGCGTGATCGCGGCACCGCCAGGCAGGCGGTCGACCAGGGCTATGGCGTGGTGTGCGACAGCGACGGACGGCCATATCCCGACCTGATCGCGAGCGAGGCCAACCAGGAGCACGGCATCATCGCCCGCCGTCCTGGCAGCACGGCGCCACAAGTGCTGTTGCCGCTGGGCACGCGATTACGGATCTTGCCGAATCATGCTTGCGCGACCGGCGCCCAGCACGACCGGTACCATGTCGTCAGCGCTGGTTCTGACGTCGTCAGGGAATGGGAGCGGTTTCGCGGATGGTAGGAGACAGAGCGCACCCCATGACGCGAACTTACGATGCCGTCCTGTTCGACCTATTGACCGCATTGCTGGACAGCTGGACGCTTTGGAATGAGGTCGCGGGCTCCGCGGAGGCCGGATACCGCTGGCGGGCGGAGTACCTCAAGAACACCTACGCCACCGGGCGCTATCGTCCCTATGAAGATCTGGTCGGTGAGGCCGCACGCAATGTCGGACTCGCGTTCGACTGTGCCCACGAACTCGGCGCACGCTACGCGGAGCTCGATCCCTGGCCGGAGGTCCGCGAGACCCTGCGAGCATTGCACGAGGCCGGCATCGCGTTGGGCGTCGTAACCAATTGTTCGGAACGGCTGGGCCGCATCGCCGCTGATCGCATCGGCATTCCCTTCACGGTCTTTGTGACGGCCGAACGCGCCGGTTATTACAAGCCGCAACCGCAGCCCTATCAACTTGCACTGGATGAATTGCCGGCCGGCTCGAAGCGATGCCTGTTTGTGGCGGGATCCGGCTATGATCTGTTCGGCACGGCACGTGTCGGCCTGCCAACATGGTGGCATAATCGTGCCGGAATGACCTTGCCGGAAGGGGCACCTGCCCCGATCGAGGTTCGCAGCGACTTGACGACACTGCCGCCATTTGTTCTCGGTCACGGCGCGTCCAGCCGCCCCACGCTCTAAGGATTGAATTGAGATGCCATCGCCCAGCTACATCGACCCGCTCAACGGCAAGCTCTATCCGCTGGATGTGCCCCGCTGGTGCTCCGACGAAGGCAAGCCGCTGCTGGTGACACCACTCACGGGCATCTCTCGCGACGATATCGATCGCAGCATCCGCTCGCTGTGGCGTTACAGTGCTGCGCTGCCGGCGGAGATCGCGAAGCCGATCACGATGGGCGAAGGCTGTACGCCGATGGCTGAGAGAGAGTGGGGAGAGCTTCGGCCCCACTTCAAGCTCGAATGGTTCAATCCGACGTCGAGCTTCAAGGATCGCGGCACCACGGTGATGCTGTCGTTCATGCGGCAGCTCGGCGTCGATGCCGTGCTGGAAGACAGTTCGGGCAATGGCGGCGCGTCGGTTTCAGCATATGGCGCCGCGGGCGGGATGCGGGTGAAAATCCTCGCACCTAGCACGACTTCGCCGATGAAGGTCGCCCAGATGCACGCCTTCGGCGCCGAAGTGCAGTTGGTGGAGGGACCGCGCGAGGAATCGGAAGCCGAAGCGATCCGCCAGTCGGAGCAGATATTCTACTCCAGCCACAACTGGCAGCCATTCTTCCTGCAGGGCACGAAATCGCTCGCCTACGAGATCTGGGAAGACTTCAATTTTACGGCGCCCGACAATATCATCATGCCGGTCGGCGCCGGCAGCAGCCTGCTCGGCTGCTATATCGGCTTCAAGGAGCTGCTCGCGGCCGGGCAGATCACGCGGCTGCCGCGTCTGTTCGCCGCCCAGCCGCTGAATTGCTCGCCGGTCGATGCCAGCTTTGCCGCCGGCGTCGACACCCCGATCGATCGCGCCGTTAACAAGACCATCGCCGAAGGCACCGCCATCAAGCATCCATTGCGCTTGAAGCAGATGATCGCCGCGCTGAAGGAGACCGGCGGCGGCACGGTCGCGATCCCCGAAGACGGCGTCGTCGCCGCGCTGAAGCGGCTCGCGCGCACCGGTCTCTTTGTCGAGCCGACTTCGGCCTCGGCCGCAGCCGCCCTCGACGTGCTCAGTGAGCGCGGCACGATCCGGCCGACTGAGCGCACCGTCGTCATCATCACCGGGACCGGGATCAAAGCCGCGTCGCAGATCACGGATCTTCTGGCGGAAGGGAATTAGTGAGTCTCGGCCCTGCATCGGCGACTGGTCTCCCCTCGGCGACCCCACTGCCGATACCGGCAATGAGGTCGTCAGAGAACATCGTTGCCGTCGCCTAGAGCGTTTTCGAGCCAACGGGTCGCGCGATTGCGCGCCCGATGACAGGCTCCGTGGACACCGGTTCGCGTGAAGAAAACGCGTCAAAACAAGAATATGGAGCTTCGGTTCTGATTCAATCAGAACCGAAAATGCTCTAGAACTTCCACGAAGCGCCGGTCGAGACGCCCACGATCGTCGTGCCGGCGTAACAGTGCGGCGTTGACGTGTAGCCACCATCCGCACCGAACGCGTCGTGACAGTCCGTCGTCACGCCCCTGCCGCCGGCGCCGAGATCATAGTGGGCGCTCGGCCCGTTGAAGGTGGCCGCGACCGAGGCGTACCAAGTGAAGTTCGGGCTCACTTTCCTCTTATAGGAGGCCGTTACCATGTCGGCCTTGTTGTCGTTGGGGCCATAGGTGCCGAGTCCGTCGATCGTCGTCAGCGTCGAGGTGTTGTGCTGGCCGGGATCGCCGGTGGCCGCGAACGCATGCGCCCATCCGAAATGGATGCTGTCGACATCGGTCAATTCCTGGCTGACGAAGAACCACGTGCCGTTGCGGGTTCGCTCGTTCTGGAATTGCAGGTCCGCCGGAACGTAACGATGCATCATTTCAAAGATGCCGCCAACCGTGGTCCGGGTGGCGAAACGATACAATGCACCAACCTTGAAGGCGTCCTCGTCCCCGACATTTTCGTTGAACAGGTTCTGGGCATAGGCGTTTGGCAACGCGGCGGTGCCGTAGATTGCCGTGATATCGCTCTGACGGTTGACCGCTTGATGACGCTCATAAGCGACCGTCGCGTAGAACGGGCCGTTGGTGTAGCTCAAATTCGCGCTGTAGGCATTACTGAAGGAGCCGTCATTACACGCGATCGGCAGATTGCCGCCGCTCTGGGGGACGTTACCGCCGGCGCAATCGGATTCTCCGGCCGCGATGTTGGAGCTGTCGGTATCGCGGTTCTGCCCCGGCGCAAACAAGGCGTTGAACTGGAAGCCTGAGATGGTGGGCGATTCGTACCAGATCGCATGATCGAGCCGGGTGCCGAATTCAACACGGTTGTCGCCGCCGGTATTACCCATGACCACGCTGTAGTCGCCGATCTGGCCCGAGAACGGGTTGAACGCGGACGTCGAGGTCTTGTAGGGCGCATCGGTCTTGCCGATCTTGACCGCACCCCACTCCGACGACCCGAGGCCGATATATGTGTTGCGGTTGAACATCGCGCCGTTGACCGTGTTGCTCAGACTGCTGTTGTTTTCCTTCAAACCGGGCGTGGCCGAAACATCGAAACCGAGTTCGAGCTGATAGAGGAAATTGGCTTCCATGCCGGGCAGATGTTGGAAGCCGCGAACGCCGAGATAGGAGAGGTTGGTCGAGATCGCGGGCATCCACCCGAAATTCCCGACCGGAGGCGTGGCGCCGTTCAGGTTCAGGTTTCCGACATTCTTCGCTGTGTCGTCGATCGAGACGTCCAGATTGCCGTAAGCGGTGATCTCGCCCCCGGGCGTATAGAATGTCAGGGGAGCGCCGTGCTTGTGCTCGAAATAGGTGTGTCCCTGCGCATCCACTTCAACGACGGGCGTCTTCAGCGATGCCGGCGCACCGCCGCTCGCTGGCGCGCTGGCCACACGGCCTGGAGCGGCCTGGACCACGGGCGCCGCGGCTTTCGAAGATTCGACACGATTGAGCCGCGCCTTGAGCGTGGCATTCTCCTTGGCAAGTTGAGCATTGCTTTGCTCGATCGCCTGAAGCCGCTCCAGGACCACATCGAGCTTGTCCGCAGACGCCGGCGCAGGCCGAGAAACGACCGCTATCGCGATAGCGGAGACCGTTAGCGCATATTTCTTCATCGCCATCCCCTGTTAGAACGGCTCTTAAATCGAGCCTGCCAAAAGGCTGGAGGCGTTGCGCGGTCCGGTCAATACGATAGCACCGTCGTATAAGTTATTGGATATGCTAACAGAACTGTTCTTAGTTTCGTTACCGCGATACGCATCAATGGCATACTGCGCCGCAGCAGAGATATTGCTCTGCGAAACATACTGTCGCATTTCGACAACAGTTAGGAATAATGTATACCAGAACACTGGTATTACCACTACAACTTAAAAGCGGTGGCGGTCCCGAGCATCACCCGCGCACGCTATCCAGAAGTCGTATGAGCGCCGTCCTGGCCGAGATTGATCGGGATGGAAAAGTGCCAGCGCGTTTCTGACGTGCTTTGCATGTCACGCGATGTTCCGCGCGAACCCGCACTCAAATCCGTGAGGTCGCCAATGCCGCTTCAGCAGCGGGAGCTGGGATCGCCGGTCGTCACGCGCGCGGCTCCCAAGGGTGTGCATCAGCCGGTTGGCCCAGCCAAACAGCGCCGCCGAGAGTGCCAGATCGAGCTGCCCGAGCGCTGAGCCCGGCCTCCGTCAGTGCCCTGGCGTCGTCGGCGCCGACCTCAACCGGCGTGGTCGAGAGCTTGGCCGCGAAATCGAACAGCGCCTGGTCGCGCGGCGGCAGCTTAGCGTCGCGCTCGTCGGCGAAGATGGTGTCGATGATGTCGGTGCGGTGGTGATACCGATGAAGCGCGAGGCGTGCACGGCGGCGCAATAGACGCAGCGGTTGACGATCGAGGCGCCGACGGCGCCGAGCTCGCGTTCCGCCGACGACAGCCCGTCCTTGCCGTACATGATCAGGCTGAACGGCGGCGAGCGGCAAGATCATGTCGGGAGGAACTCTGGAGTCGGATTGTGAAGTTGTCCGGCACTCGCCAAACCTGCTTCAGTGGACATGAGAGAGTCCGACGGGCGGACCCGCATAGCCTCCAATTGATACCTCGCGAGAATATCAGTGTCCAAGACGACGCGCTCTTGCGTGTAAAAACTGAAGTGGGCGACGACCTCGTCACCGATGATTTGCCCCGGTCTTTTTGTCAGCATCGGAAGGAAGGCGGAAATATGTTCCTCGTCATCGACACCAAGCGGGCAAAAGGCGTCACCAAGCGCGTTGCGGTCCTCTCCGAACACTCCCAGGCAATTGATCGAGAACCGTCCCATCGTCATCGTGGCGTCTGGAATATGGAGGGACTCAACCCGATCGGTCTCGAGCCTGTTCAAAAAAAAGCGATGGAGGAGCACGGCAAATGCAGGGTTTTTCCAACCGATTTCGCAGCTGGCAAGACACGACAATGGCTCCGAACATTTGATCTTACCATGGAATGATAGCAGCCAGGAGCAGATCGCATTGTTGATGACCACCGGCGAGAACCAAATCGCGTTTGTCTTGCTTGCTGCGGCTTTTGCCGCAAAGCGCCCAAAAAAACCTGGAGGCAGGTAACAGATGTCGTCATCCAGTTTGACGTAGAAGGCGCTCGGATCGGTCATCGTGCGATAGAACTTGTTGATCGATCTGTTGTCACCCGTTGAGTCCGGCAGCGAAACGATCTTGATCTTGGGATTGGCCAACGATTGAATATAGGTTCGGTCCGCGGGATCCCGGCAATTATCCCACAGGTGCCATTCAGCGACCGTTTCGTCGCTGAGAATATATTTGGCCAACACTTCGAGATATCTACGGCGGCCGGCCGGCGTGACGGCGATCACTTTCATAATCTATCCCTTCGTCTGCCGATTGATCCGATTCGGCAACCGTGGAGGCGCTCGCGACTTTGGGCCAGATTGCCGGTGATCTCGCTAAGCAATTCCAAAGTGTGGTGCTGTCCTCGGGCTTCGAGCTCCGTGAGCGCCTGCCGGCGCAGCGGGGTGTCCTGGAAAGCTCAGTCCGGCCTGGACATCACGAACCCGACTTGTTGATGGCTTGGCACAAAGCCGAACGGTTTGGCCCGAATACCAGTTTCAGCAAGCAGTTCCTCGAAGGCCTTGAACTCGTGATCGCGCCAACCCGGATAGTTCCAGTACTCGTCGAACACGATAAGAGTGCCGGGCACGATCCGATCTTTCAAATTTGCAAGGATCGTTCTGGTTGACGAATAGAGATCGCAATCCACGTGAAGCAGTGAGAGCGGCATTTGCGGCCGATCATGAAGGAAGGTTGGCAGAGTATCGTCAAACCACCCCTTGATCAGCGTCACGTTGGCCGGAACAATTGGCAGGCGCGCCTGCGCGAATGCTCCCTTGTCAAATCCGCTCCGCCACGCCTCAGGCAGCCCCTCAAAAGAGTCGAAGCCGTAGAAATGGGTCTGCGGTGTGTTCCGAGCCACGTGGCTGATCGTGCGGCCCGACGCCACGCCAAATTCAAGGAACAGGCCGTTTGGTTGAGCTAGCTCCAGCGCTTTCGAAAGCAGCGATAAATCGTTGTCAAATGCGGGGCATGTCAGAAAATGCTTCTCGTAGTGCTCCGCGCTGTCGAGAGCTGCCTTAAAGCAGGCGACGTCCAAAATGTCGAAGCTATCCCCTCGGGGTTTGGGAAAGTTCATTCCTGCTAACGGGATCCTCGTTGGGTTTTTCGGGACAATCGGCGGGACAATCGGCACGTGGATTTCAGGTGGTCGCTCGCCGTGCATCAAAAAAGAGAGCGCGCCGGCCACCTGGGGGCATAGGGGATCCTGCGCCTGAAGCTGTTTCAGCTTTGTGATGGCCTCGTCGCGCGGACCTGCGATGCCTTGAATGAAGGCCTCGAGGACATCAAAAATCTTGACGACCTTGGGCTGCTGGACAGGGCGCAAAGCGCGTAGGACCACAAGGAGGTCGCCAGCATCGCCCTCCTCGACGACCAGCTTGAGGAGCAGCCAGAGCTCCGGATGATCCAGGCCATCCTCCATGTCCCTCACTGTTCGATCGAGAGCTCTAAAGGCCTGCGTTTCCTCAAGCTTCGTCGCGCTCGTGCTCTCGTTTGATTGTAGTGCGTGTTTGGTCACGGGCCCCCCGCTCGCCGGTACGCCTGCTGACGCATCGGAGTCTGTCGATACTCACGCAGCGCGGCGGACGCTTTGCTTGCATGAGCCGCCCAAGGATTGCCAAGTATGGTTTATGATTGGTTAACATTCGCCATATGGGACTTGCTCGGCGGCGATTAAGGCCGCATTAGCCGGCCGCCATGAGTGTACGCCCTGATTTCGACGGGGCACTCCGATACCAGCAGTAACCAACGCGTCACGCGCGCGGCTCTCCAAGGGTGTGCATCAGCCGGTTGGCCCAGCCAAACAGCGCCGCCGAGAGCACCAGGTCGAGCTGCTCGAGCTCGCTGAGCCCGGCCTCCGTCAGCGCCCTCGCGTCGTCGGCGCCGACCTGGACCGGCGTGGTCGAGAGTTTGGTCGCGAAATCGAACAGTGCCTGATCGCGCGGCGGCAGCTTAGCATCGCGCTCGTCGGCGAAGATCGTATCGATGATGTCGGTGCGTCGCGTGATGCCGATGAAGCGCGAGGCGTGCACGGCGGCGCAATAGATGCAGCGATTGACGATCGAGGCGCCGACGGCACCGAGCTCACGTTCCGCCGACGACAACCCGTCCTTGCCGTACATGATCAGGTTGAACAGCGGCGAGCGCACCTCGAGCGATTCCGGATCGTGCGCCAGGGTCAGGACGTAGGGCGAGAACCCAGTGTTCGACGGCGTCACCTTCATCGCGGCAAGCTGCGCCGGGGTCGCGATCGCGATATCGACCGGCGTCACATAGGGCGACCAGATCGGGACCTTGGCCGTAAACTCGTTGATAGCCTCGCTCATTGCACGCCCTTCAAAACTTTCAGGCCGGCGACGACCCGGAGCTGGTAATTCACGAAGGCTGCGAGTTCGGCGAGGCGCACGATGTCGGGTTCGGCGACGCCGGCGGCCTTCAGCGCCTCGATATCCCCGCGTGTCGCCTCGCGCGGCGCGACCGTCAGCAAATCAGCATGGCGCGCGATGGCGTCGAGCCGCGTCTCACCGCTTTTCCCATCGGAATACGCGAGCGGGGTGACATCGAGGTCGCCGGAATGGCCCAGATAGTTGTCGTAATGAGCGGCCAGATCGTCATTGCCGACATGCCGGCACATCCGCGCCGCGAGCGCGGCCCGCAAAGCGTGGCTCAGTCCGCCGGGATCGCGCGGCAGCAGCACGGCGTCATGGGCCGCTTCGCTGAGGCGCAGGATCTCGGCGCGTTTCTTCAAGGCTTCGCCGAGCTTCGAGGCCGGCGGAACGCCGGCCAGCGTTTCGATCAAATTGGTCATGCAGTTTCTCTGAGGTCGCGAGGGTTTTGCACATCCGCGACCGCGATACCAAGCGGATGCGCGCCGCCGAGGAACGCATTCAGCTGATCCTCGTAAGGCAACGGATCGATCCCGCGGGATGTGAGCCAAGCCGGGTCGTAATAGGTCTGGCGGTAGCGCTCGCCGGAATCGCAGATCAGCGTCACCAGCGATCCGGTCTCGCCCGCATTTCGCATCTCGGAAGCGAGGCGGCAGAGCGCGAGGAAATTGGTGCCGGTCGAGCCGCCGACCGGCCGGCGCAGAAGGCGCGACAGCACGTTCATCGCCGCGATCGATGCCGCATCGGGAATCTTCATCATGCGGTCGACCACGCCTGGGACGAACGAAGGTTCGCAGCGCGGGCGGCCGACGCCTTCGATCAGCGAGGGCCGCTCGCAGACATGGGAGCGATCCTGGGTGCGGAAGCAATCGAAGAAGGCGGAATGCTCAACATCGGCGACGCAGAGCCTTGTCGGAAACCGGCGATAGCGCAAATAGCGCCCGATCGTGGCCGACGTGCCGCCGGTTCCGGCGCTCATCACGATCCACTCCGGCAGCGGACGCCGCTCGACCCCGAGCTGGACGAAGATCGACTCGGCGATGTTGTTGTTGCCGCGCCAATCGGTGGCGCGCTCGGCAAAGGTGAACTGATCCATGTAGTGACCGCCGAGCCGCGTGGCGAGCGCGGCGGCCTCGGCATAGAGCGCGCGGCCGTCGTCGATCAGATGGCAGTTGCCGCCGTAATGCTCGATCGCGGCGATCTTCTCGGCCGACGTCGTCCGCGGCATCACCGCATAGAACGGCACGCCGATCATCTCCGCGAAATAGGCCTCCGAGACCGCCGTCGAGCCCGACGACGCTTCCACCACGGCAGTGCCTTCGCGGATGTGGCCGTTGCACAGCGCGTAAAGGAACAGCGAGCGCGCTAGGCGATGCTTGAGACTGCCGGTCGGATGGGTCGATTCGTCCTTCAGATAGATGTCGATGCCCGACAGCGCCGGCACGATCAGCCGCATCAGATGGGTGTCGGCGGACCGGCACTGGTCCGCCTCGATCGCGGACACGGCCTCGTCGACCCAGCCGCGCCGGTAGCTCGGCTCGGCCGGCGGGGTTTGGCGTGAGGACGAAGGCCCGTTCGACATGACGCCATCTAATCATAATTCATATCTCACATCAAGATGGCTTTATTATCTGAAATAAGAATGATAGGAATATGCGCATGCAAGAGGACGTGATCGATATCCGCCTGCTGGAAGCCTTTGCTGCCGTGATGTCGGCCGGCAGCATCACGGGCGCGGCGCGGCTGCTCGGCCGCTCGCAACCGGTGGTCACGCGACAGATCCAGGATCTGGAGACCGACGTCGGCTACCTCCTGTTTTCCAGGAACGGCCCGCGCATCAGCCCGACGCCGAAGGGCATCCTGTTCCACGCCGAGGTCGAACGTCTGCTGCTTGGCTTGAAGCACATCCGCAATCGCGCCGCCGCCATCGGCGCCGGCGCGCTGCCGGTGCTGAGCCTCGCCGCGATCCCGGCGCTCGCGGGCGGTGTCGTGCCGGCGGCGCTGGCGGCGATGGATCAGGCGCTGTTGCCGCGGCAGGTTCACGTGCAGGCGCTCTCGGCCGAGAACGTCGTGCAATCGGTGCTCTCGCAATCAGTCGACTTTGGGCTCGCGAGCTTGCCGGTCCAGCATCCCGGCCTCGATGTGCAATGGGTCTGCGAGGTGCCATGCGTGGCGTGCCTCGCCGCCGATCACCCGCTTGCCAAACGCAAGGTGATCCGGCTGAAGGATCTCGATGGCCGCCGTCTCTTGACCATGGCCAATCCCTATCGGCTGCGCCGCCGCGTCGAGGACGCCATCGCGCGCGCCGGCGCCAAGCCTGCTGACGTAATCGACACCAATGCCTCGCTGACGGCGATCGCGATGGCCAAGCAGTCGCTCGGCATCGCCATCATCGAGCCGGTGCTGACCGCAAGCCTTGCGGTCGACGGCGTCGTCACCCGCCCGCTCGATGTCGACATCCCGTTCCTGTTCGCCGCGATCTCGCCGACCGGGCGCGAGCTCACGCCGACGGTCGCCGCGGTCAACGATGCGCTGCGCGCCGCGGTCGTTCTGATGCCCGGCTCGAAACTTCACGGCGGCGAGGCGGCATTTTCCGAGGCGGCGGGCGGCGCGTTCGAAAGGGAGAAGTCATGGCGGTGACCGCGGACGGCGCAATTGGCCTCGCGGCGCTCGAAGCGCGGCTGCAGCAGGACCTCGCCTGGCTTGAACTGCCGTCCAAATCATGGGTGCCGCGCCGCGTCGTCGACGGGCAGGACGTGATCGACGTCGTGATCGTCGGCGCGGGAATGGCTGGCCTCGTCACGTCGGGGATGCTCAAACGCCTCGGCGTCGACAATCACCGCGTGCTCGATCGCGCAGCCGCCGGCCAGGAAGGCCCATGGGTCACCTTCGCGCGGATGCGGACGCTGCGTTCACCGAAAGAACTCACCGGCCCGGCGATGGGCCTGCCGGCGCTGACATTCCGCGCCTTCTACGAGGCGCAGCATGGCAAGGCGGCCTGGAAGGCTCTCGACCGCGCGCCGCGCACGATGTGGATGGATTACCTGATCTGGTATCGCAAAGTGCTTGGCCTGCCGATCAGCAACGCAGTGTCAGTCGACGGCATTCACGCGCGCTCCGATGATTTGCTGGCGCTCGATATCAGCGAGGGCGGCCGCCCGCGACAACTGCTCGCGCGCCATGTCGTGCTCGCCACCGGACGTGACGGCCTCGGCGGCACCTCAGTGCCGCCGCTCGCTGGCGGCATTGCCAAGCGCTTCTGGGCACACTCGGCCGAAGCAATCGACTTTGGCCGCCTGCGCGGCAAGCGCGTCGCCGTGGTCGGGGCCGGCGCCTCGGCGATGGACAATGCAGCGACCGCGCTGGAGGCCGGCGCTGGCAGGCTCGACCTCTTCATCCGCCGGCCGGACATCCCGCGCGTCAACAAGTTCACCGGGATCGGCAGCCAGGGCGTCGTCCACGGCTTCGCCGGCCTATCCGACGAATGGAAGTGGCGCTTCCTCGATCACACGCTGAAGGCGCAGACGCCGCCGCCGCGGCCAAGCGTGCTGCGCATCTCCGCGCACGAGCAGGCACATTTCCATCTCGCGAGCCCGGTCACGAATCTGGCCGTCGAAGGCGATCATCTGGTCGTGACGACGCCGAAGGGCCGCTACGCGACCGACTTCATCATCTTCGGCACCGGCTTCAAGGTCGATCTCGGCCTGCGCCCGGAGCTCGCCGAGTTCGCGCCTTATATCCGGATGTGGTCCGACCGCTTCGCCACCCCCGAGGGGATGGACAATGCGGAGCTGGAATCCTCTCCGGATCTCGGCGACAGCTTTGAATTCCTCGAGAAGGTGCCGGGCGTGTGTCCGGCGCTGGCGCGGCTGCACTGCTTCAATTATCCGGCGACGCTCAGCCACGGCAAGCTCTCAGGCGACATCCCGGCAATCAGCGAGGGCGCCGATCGCCTTGCGCGCGGCCTTGTCCGCCAACTCTTCGTCGAGGATCGCGAACGCCATTTCGAAAACCTCAAGGCGTTCGCGACGCCCGAAATCCTCGGCGACGAATGGACCGACGCCGACGCCCCACAGCCAGCCGGATAGACCGGCCCCTCAACGAACAGGCCCGCGCAGATGCAGACGAGCAACCGGAATGCCATCGTGGCGGCGATCGCCGGCAACGCGATGGAATGGTACGACTTCACGATCTTCGCGCTGATGACCCCGGTCATCAAGAACCTGTTCTTCCCGGTCGATCCCAACATTGCCGGCAGCGACGTCAACGCGCTGCTGCTGACGACGGCGCTGTTCGGCGCCGGCTTCGTGATGCGGCCGATCGGCGGCCTCGTGCTTGGCTATTACGCCGATCGCAAGGGGCGCAAGGCTGCAATGACGCTCGGCATGACGCTGATGGCGCTGGCGGTCGCGATGCTGGCGCTGTCACCGACCTACGCCAGCGTCGGAATCGCGGCGCCGTTCATCGTGCTGGTCGCGCGCCTGTTGCAGGGTTTCTCGGTCGGCGGCGAGTTCGGTACCTCGACCGCATTCCTTATCGAAGCCGCACCGCCGGGCCGCGCCGGCTACTACGGCTCGTGGCAGATCACCGGACAATTGATGGCTAACGTGCTCGGCGCCACGTTTGGTGCCGCCCTGACGCTGCTGTTCACCCAGGAGCAGCTCGCCGCCGGCGCATGGCGGCTGCCGTTTTTCGTTGGCCTCGCGATCATTCCGATTCTGCTTTATATGCGCGCCCGGCTGACCGAGCCCGACGCGCTCCGCAAGGACAGGGCGAGCGCGCAGCAAGCCACCTTCACGGACGACCTGAAGACCCCGGGTCGCAACTATCTGATCGGCATGGGCATGGTGGTCGCGAGCGCGGTCTCGTTCTACGTGACCTTCGGCTACACCGTGACCTACGCCAAGGAGGTGCTGAAGCTGCCGCTGATGCAGAGCTTCCTGGTGCAGATGATCGCAGCGATCGTGATGGTCATCGTGGTCCCGATCGCCGGCGCGATCTCCGACCGTTACCCGCGCAAGCCGCTGCTGCTGGTGTCGCTCGCCGGGTACTTCATCTCGCTTTATCCACTCTATAGCTGGGTGATCGCCGAGCCCTCGATCATGAGGCTGCTGGTCAGCCAGATCGTGATCGGATGCTTCAGCGCGTTCTTCCTCGGCGTCTACTGCACCACGCTGGTGGAGTTGTTCCCGGTCCGGATACGCTCGACGTCGCTGTCGATCGTCAACAACGTCGCGGTGCTGATCTCCGGCGGCTTCGCGCAGTTCTTCGTCACCTGGCTGATCACGCTGACCGCCTCCCCGCTGGCGCCGATCTTCTATGTGATGATCGGTGTCGGCCTCGGCCTGATCTCCGTGATCGCGATGCGGCCTGCCGACGCGAAGCCACGATAGGCGGGCGTGACCGGCTCACACCGGAGCCGGGTTCAACCGCGCAAACCCCTCCTGTATCAGGTAGGGGTAATAGGGATAGGCCGGCATCACCGCACTCGCTTTGTCGAGGCGTGCGATCTGGGTCTGACGTCAGCGACCATCCGATTGCGCCGAGATTGTCGCGAAGCTGCGCTTCGTCGCGGGCGCCGATGATGACGGAAGACACGCTCGGGCGCGCGAGCAGCCAGGCGATCGCGATCTGCGGCACTATGCGGCCGGTCTCGGCGGCCACCGCGTCCAGTGCGTCGACAATGGCATAGAGCCTGTTGTCGTCGACGGGCGGCCCGAACTGCGCGGTCTCATGCAGGCGGCTGTTCGCGGGCAATGGCTGCCCGCGCCTGATCTTGCCGGTGAGCCGCCCCCAGCCCAGCGGGCTCCAGACCAGCGCGCCCACTCCTTGATCGAGCGCGAGCGGCATCAGCTCCGATTCATAATCGCGGCCGACCAGCGAATAATAAACCTGATGCGCCGCGTAGCGCGGCCAGCCATGGCGCTCGGCAATGGCGAGTGATTTCATCAACTGCCAGCCAGAGAAATTCGAGACGCCGACATAGCGCGCGCTTGCCGGCGCGGACGAGCGTATCGAGGGTCGACAGCACCTCATCGATCGGCGTGAAGGCGTCGAAGGCGTGCAGCTGCAGCAGGTCGATATAATCGGTGCCGAGCCGTCGCAAGGCGGCGTCGACGGCGGTCACGAGACGATGCCGCGAGGTGCCGGCATCGAGCGGTCCATCGCCCATGGGCAGGCCGGTCTTGGTCGAGATCAACACCTTGTCGCGGCGGCCTTTGATCGCGGCGTCGAGAATTTCTTCCGACGCGCCGTTCGAATAAACATCGGCGGTGTCGAACAAATTGACGCCGGCTTCGAGGCAGATGTCGATCAACCGTCGTGCTTCGTCGACGCCGCTCGTCCCCCACGCCGAGAACAGAGGCCCCTGCCCGCCGAACGTGCCGGTGCCGAAGCTGAGTACCGGCACTGTCAAACCCGAGGCACCGAGATTGCGATAGTCCATCGTCGAACTCCTATTTGATCTTGTTCATTCTGCCGGGCACGCGACGGCAACGACCGGCCGATCGAGGCGCAGGCTCCACAGCGCCAGCAGCAGTCCGACCACCGTGATCGCAGCGGCCACCAGCGGCAGTGCGCCGAGGCCGAGGCCGTGATCAATGGAGAGCCCGCCGGCCCAGGCGCCGAGCGCATTGCCGAGATTGAAGGCCGCGATGTTCAGGCTCGAGGCCAGCGTGCGCCCTTCCACGCCGGCGGCTTCCAGCACGCGAAGCTGCAGCGGTGCGACAGTCGCAAACGCGGCGATGCCGAGCACGAACAACAACGTCACGGCCAGCGCCTTGGTCGAGATCACCGCCGCCAGCACCACGAGGACGATAGCCAATCCGCCAAGCGTCACGATCAGCGCGCGCGCAAGCCCCTTATCGGCGAGCCGCCCGCCCGCGACGTTACCGATCGCTAGCCCAGCGCCGAATATCAACAGGATCGGCGAGACAGCGGCGTCCGAGAACCCAGTGAGGCGGGTCAGGATCGGCTGCACATAGGTGAAGACCGCGAACAGGCCGCCGAAGCCGAACACCGTCATGGCAAGCCCAAGCAGGACCTGCGGCCGGCCCAGCACCGCCAGTTCCTCGCGCAGCGGAGCAGGCTTGTCCTGGCTCCCGACGTTGCCTGGGACAAACACGGCCAGCACAGCAAAGGCTGCGACGCCGATCACCGCAACGGCCCAGAACGCCGCGCGCCATCCGAGCATCAGGCCGAACCAGGCGCCGAAGGGAACGCCGAGCAGGGTTGCGACCGTCAAGCCGATGAACATCGTGGAGATCGCCGACGCGCGCTTGTCTTCGGCGACGAGGCTGGTCGCCACCACCGAGCCGACGCCGAAGAAGGTGCCGTGTGCCAGCGACGTGAGGATGCGTGCAGCCATCAAGAGCTCGTAGTTCGGTGCCAACGCGCAGGCCGCATTGCCGAGCGTGAAGATCGCCATCAGCGCCAGCAGCACCGCCTTGCGCGGCATTCGCCGCGTCGCCAGTGTCAGGATCGGGGCGCCGACGAACACGCCGAGCGCGTAGCCGGAAATCAACAGCCCCGCCGCGGAGACCGACACCTGCATGTCGGCGGCGACCTGCAGCAACAGCCCCATGATGAGGAATTCGGTGGTGCCGATGCCGAAGGCACCGGCGGTCAGGGCAAGAACAGCAGCAGGCATTTAGCGCTCCGGATCGGAATTGGCTTCCGTCATGGGAGATAGCGAAGCGCACCCAAAAGGATTAGATTGGCGTCAATCTAATCATTTATGACTTGAATTCAACATGGCCCGATCAGACAGCAACCGCTCCGGCGAGATGGACGTCTTCGTCCGCGTCGTCGATCTCGGCGGCTTCACCGCCGCAGCGAAAAGCCTGCGCCGGACGCCATCGGGCGTCAGCAAGCTGGTCTCCCGGCTGGAAGCGAGGCTCGGCACGCGGCTGGTCAACCGCACCACGCGCAAGCTGCAGCTCACCGAAGAAGGCCAGGCCTTCTACCAGCGCGCGCAACGCATTCTCGCCGATATCGAGGAGGCCGAACGCGAAGCCGGTTCGGGCGCGGCGCCGCGCGGACATTTGACCGTCAACAGCAACATCCCGTTCGGCATGCTGCATGTGATGCCGCTGCTGCCGCGATTCCTCAGCGAACATCCCGACATCACGCTCGACATCATCCTCACCGACACGCTGATCGACCTGATGCAGGAGCGCGCCGACGTCGCGATCCGCGTCGGCCCGCTTGGTGCGTCGCGCCTGATCGCGCGCAAACTCGGCACCAGCCGCATGGTCGTGGTTGGCGCACCGGCCTATCTCGCCCGCGTCGGCACGCCAAAGACGCCTGCGGATCTTGCCGCCCATCACGGCATCGGCTGGACCTTTCCGCGCAGCATCCGCGGCTGGCCGTTCCGCCGGGTTGAAAGGATCGAGGAGGCATTGCCGCCGCCGGTCGCCCGCGCCAGCAACGGCGAGGCCGCGCGCCAGCTCGCGCTCGGCGGCGTTGGCCTCGCACGGCTGGCGCTATTTCATATCGGCCCGGACATCGAGGCAGGACGTCTCGTGCCAGTACTGCAAAGCCTCAATCCCGGCGACCGCGAAGACATCCACGCGGTCTATGTCGGCCACGCCGGCCCGCTGCCGGCACGCGTGCGGGCATTGATCGATTTCCTGGCGAAGCACATCCGGATCGGCGACCCGGCGCTGCGGCGGGGCGCCGATGGAAAATGGAAGGTTGTGCGCGGACGGTAGCTACCCTGCCGCGATATGGTCCAGCTGCTTGATCGCATCATCCGGCAACACAAGCTCAGCCACCGCAAGATTCTCGCGCAGATGCGCGACGGACGAGGTCCCGGGAATCAGCAGGATGTTCGGTGAGCGACGCAGCAGCCACGCGAGCGCGACCTGCATCGGTGTGGCACCGAGACGCGCCGCGACATCGGACAGCGTGGATGACTGCAGCGGGCTGAATCCGCCGAGCGGAAAGAACGGCACATAGGCGATGCCGTCGCGGGCGAGATCGTCGATCAGGGCATCGTCGGCCCGATGCGCCACATTGTAGAGGTTCTGCACGCAGACGATCTCGCAGATTTTGCGTCCTTGCGCGATCTGCGTGGGCGTCACGTTGCTCAGGCCGATATGACGCACCAGGCCTTGACGCTGCAGGTCAGCGAGAACAGTGAGCGGCGCCTCGATCGAGCCTTCGGCAGGGCCGTGCACGCTGAACATGGCACGGAGATTGACCACATCGAGCGCGTCGAGGCCGAGATTGCGCAGATTGTCGTGCACGGCTTGCGTCAACTCCTCGCGCGAGAAGGCAGGATTCCATGATCCGTCCGTGCCGCGTATGGCACCGATCTTGGTGACGGTGGTGAGATGCTCTGCATAGGGATGCAGCGCCTCGCGGATCAGCTGGTTGGTGACGTGCGGGCCGTAGAAATCGCTGGTGTCGATATGATCGACGCCGGACGCGACGGCCTCGCGCAACACCGCCAGTGCCGCGTCACGATCCCTGGGCGGGCCGAACACGCCGGGTCCGGCGAGCTGCATGGCGCCGTAGCCGAGGCGCTTCACGCTGCGATCGCCAAGGGTGAACCTGCCGGATTGGTTTGTGCTGGACATCATGGTCTCCTCTCAAGACCACGCAGAGGTAGCGATTGCCCGCTCGCACGATAACGGGGCATAATCCGAACGGGCTGTTCGGAGAAGCGAACAATGAAAGTCGACTTGGGTGATTTGAACGCCTTCGTTGCGGTGGCGCGCGCCAAGGGGTTTCGCGATGGCGCCCGCGCGAGCGGCGCCAGTGCATCCGGGCTGAGTGAAGCCGTCAGCCGGCTGGAAACCGAACTCGGCGTCAGGCTGCTCAATCGCACCACGCGCAGCGTTGCACCGACCGAGGCAGGACAACGCCTGCTCGAGCGGCTCGGCCCGGCGTTGAGCGAGGTGGAATCGGCGCTCGACGTGGTCAACAGCTTTCGCGACCGGCCGGCAGGGACGCTGCGGCTCAACGTGCCTGTCAGTGCCGCGCGGCTGGTGCTGCCCGCCATCGTGCCGCGCTTCCTCAGCCAGTATCCCGACATTCAACTGGAGATCATCGCCGAAGATACGTTCATCGACGTTCTGGCGGCCGGTTGCGATGCCGGCATCCGTTATGACGAACGTCTGGAGCAGGACATGATCGCGGTGCCGATCGGACCGCGCGTCCAGCGCTTCGCCGCCGCCGCCGCGCCGGCTTACCTCGATCGCCACGGCCGGCCTGAGCATCCGCGCGACCTGCTTCACCACGCCTGCCTGCGCGGCCGCTTCTCCTCCGGGGCGATGATGTCGCCATGGGAGTTCGAACGCGATGGCGAGATCGTGCGCATCGAACCGGCGGGACCGCTGCTTGTCAGCATTGGCGGGGCGACCGAGCTCTCCATCGATGTTGCGATCGCTGGAACCGGCGTCATCAAACTGTTCGAAGACTGGCTGCGCCCGCATCTCGATAGCGGCGCCCTCGAACCGGTTCTCGAACCCTGGTGGCAAAGCTTCTCGGGGCCGTTCCTCTACTATCCCGATCGCCGCCTCGTGCCGGCGCCGCTGCGTGCGTTCATCGATTTCATCAAGGCCGGATGACGCTGCCACGCAATAGGTGTTGCTTGTCGTTGAATATTGCGCGCGCATTTTTGAAGAACTTTGCTTCAACACGTATTTAACGTCGCGACTTTGCGTGCGGGTGTTGCATCAACAGCGCAGTTCCAGGTTGCCAGTCACTGACGATTGGACGAAGCTTCCTCGAAGCGGACGCGGTCTGTTGCGCTTGCGCCGGGACAAGCTCAGTCCTTCTTCCGCACTGGAGCCACCATGCAGCGATCCAGAGCAGTTCTCATCACGGGCATCATCTACGCCTTGATCGGCCTGGTACTAGCAGGCGGCGGCATTTGGCTCGCTTCATTGGGCGGTTCCATCTTCTATGTCATCCTCGGTCTCGGCATTCTCACCGCGAGTGCGTTGTTGCTGGCGCAGCGGCGTTCGGCGCTGTGGCTGTTTGCGATCGTGCTGGTCGGCACGCTGGCATGGGCCGTCTACGAGGTGCAATTCGACTGGTGGCCGCTCGCGGCTCGCGGCGACGTCATCTTCCCGATGGCGCTCTGGCTGCTGACGCCGGTGATCGTTCGCGGTCTGGTGCGAAACGAACCGGTGTCTTACGGAAGCGCGACGGCGCCACTCTGGGCCGGCATCGCGGTGGCCTCGGTCGTGCTCATCGTCGCCCTGTCGTCCAGTTATCACGACATCAACGGCACCATCGCCGAGTCTTCCTCTACGGTGCCGCAGAGCGAAGCCGACCCGCAACCGGATGGCGATTGGCGCGCCTATGGCCGCACGCAATTCGGGCAACGCTATTCGCCGCTGAAGCAGATCACGCCTGACACTATCGGCAAGCTCAAGGTCGCATGGACCTTCCGCACCGGCGACGTGGCAACGCCAAACGATTCCGGAGAGACGACCTTCGAGGTCACCCCGATCAAGGTGCGCGATACGCTCTATCTCTGCTCACAGCACCAGGTCCTGTTCGCGCTCGACGCCAAGACCGGTACCGAGCGCTGGAGGTACGATCCCAAGCTAACGTTCAACAAGACGTTCCAGCACATGACCTGCCGCGGGGTCTCCTATCACGAAACCGCGTCAGGCGCTGTCGACTCTGGCGGCGCTCCGGCGCCGGCCGATTGTCCGCGGCGGATCTTCCTGCCGGTCAATGACGGGCGCATGATCGCGCTCGATGCCGACAGCGGCAAGCTGTGCGACGGCTTTGCCGATCACGGCGTCCTCGACCTGCAACAGGGGATGGGAATCACGACGGCAGGCTTCTTCGAGCCGACCTCACCGCCTGTCGTCAGCGACAAGATCCTGGTTGTTGCTGCCGCAGTGATTGACAATTATGCGGTCGAAGTGCCTTCGGGCGTGATCCGCGGCTTCGATGTCTACACCGGCAAACTGGTGTGGGCCTGGGATTCTGCCGCGGCGGACGAGAATGCGCTGCCATCGTCGACGCGGCATTACACCAACGGGTCGCCGAATTCCTGGATCACGGCCTCGTTCGATCCGAAACTGAATCTCGTTTACATCCCCACGGGCAACAACGGGCCAGACATCTGGGGCGGCAATCGCAATGCGCTGGTCGAGCGCTATTCCAGCTCGATCGTTGCGCTCGATATCAACACCGGCAAGCGCGCCTGGTCGTACCAGACCGTGCATCATGATCTCTGGGACATGGACGTCCCCTCGCAACCGAGCCTGGTCGATGTGACGACGGCCAAGGGCGTCGTCCCCGCGATCATCCAGCCGACCAAGGTGGGCAATCTGTTCGTGCTCGACCGCAGGACCGGCGAGCTGATCGTGCCCGCGCCGGAACGTCCAGTGCCGCAGGGACCCGCGCCCGGCGACCGCACCGCACCGACCCAGCCGTTTTCTGAGCTGACATTCCGCCCCGAGGCGAAACTGACCGGCGCCGACATGTGGGGCGGCACGATCTTCGATCAGTTGCTGTGCCGGATCAAGTTCCATCAATTGCGTTACGAGGGCACGTTCACGCCGCCGTCGTTGCAGGGCACGCTGGTCTTCCCGGGCAATCTCGGCATGTTCGAATGGGGCGGCATCGCGGTCGATCCCGTCAGGCAGATCGCCATCGCCAACCCGATGTCGCTGCCCTTCGTCTCAAAACTCCTTCCGCGCGGCCCGCAAAATCCTCCCGCGCCGACGGCCGACAAGCCGGTCGGCAGCGAGGTTGGAGCGCAGCCGATGTATGGCACGCCGTTCGGCGTCGATATTCAGAGCTTTCTCTCGCCGCTCTTCGTGCCGTGCTACCGGCCGCCCTGGGGCACGATGGCCGCAATCGATCTCAAGACGATGAAAATCGTCTGGCAGCATCCCAACGGCACGATCCGAGACACCACGCCGCTGCCGCTTCCGTTCAAGATGGGCGTGCCGATGCTCGGTGGACCGATGACGACCGCCGGTGGGGTCGCGTTCTACACCGGAACCTATGAGTACACGATCCGGGCTTACGACGTGCGCAACGGCAAGGTGGTCTGGGAAGATCGCCTGCCGGCCGGCGCCCAATCGACGCCGATGAGCTACGAGGCCGACGGCAAGCAATATGTCGTCACCGCAGCCGGCGGCCATGGCTCGTTCGGCACCAAGCGCGGTGATTACGTCATCGCCTACGCATTGAAGGATTGAAGGGCGGGAGCGTCGTCATGATTGCATCATCCGGTGATCGCGGGAAGCATCCGACGGCGTTCTATCTTTGGCTGGGTCTCGCCGCGATGTCAGCCTGTGTCGGCGGTCACGCCGCACAGGCCGCCGATCTGACGATTCCCGCCGCAGGGACGAGCCCGGCTCCAGCAGCGGTGCCAGCTCCAGTTCCCTGGCTGCTCGGCGACTGGGACGGCGCGCGAACCCGGCTGTTGAATGCCGGCATCGCGTTTCAGTTCGGCTACACCAGCGAAATCGCCGGCAATGCAACCGGCGGCCAGCGGCAGCAGGTCGCCTACACCGATCAGTGGGTCTTCGGCGCGACGTTCGATCTGGCAAAACTCGGCGTCGTGCCCGGCGGCACCATCCAGGTCACATGGACCGACCGCAACGGCAGCAATCTGAGCGATGACGCGCGCCTCGGCACGCTGCAACAGGTGCAGGAGGTGTTCGGACGCGGCCAGACGCTGCGGCTCACGGATTTCTGGTACGACCAGAAATTCGTCAACGGCCTGGTCGACTGGAAGATCGGACGGATCCCCTTCGGCGAGGATTTCGCATCGTTCGCCTGCGATTTCCAGAACCTGACCTTCTGCGGCGCGCAGCCCGGCAACCTCGTCGGCAACTACATCTACAATTGGCCCGTCAGCTATTGGGCCACCCGATTGAAGTTCAACCTGCAGGGCTTCGGCTATTTCCAGTTCGGCGTGTTCGATTCCAATCCCGGTTATCTGGATGTGTCGCAATCCGCGCTTCCGGTGATCTATTCGGGATCGACCGGCCTTCTCATCCCGGCAGAGCTCGCATGGCTGCCGAAATTCGGCGATCTTCAAGGCAGCTACAAGTTCGGCGGCTGGTACGACACGTCGATCGCGCCCAATGTGGTCACCGATATCAACGGTAACCCGGCCGTCCTCTCCGGACTGCCACCGCAGCAGAGCCGCGGGCGCTACGGCGGCTACATCAGCTTCGTTCAGCAGGTGCTTCGCCCGTCGCAAGCCAGCTCCGCTGGCGCGCTGAGCCTGTTTCTCAACGCGACGATGGCCGACCGCCGCACGGCGACCACCGATTATCAGGTCGCAGGCGGCCTGACCTATACCGGACCACTCCCGTCCCGGCCCCAGGACGATATCGGATTTGCGGTCGGCACGACCCACGTCAACAGCCGCGTCGCCTGGTCCGAAGAGCTGCAGAATCTGGCCGGCCTCGGTCCGGTCGCCGTCCAGGGCAATGAATACGCCATTGAGTTCTACTACACCTACCGGCCGCTCCCCGGCCTGCAGATACGACCGAACATCCAGTATGTGATCGACCCCGGCGGGACCAGCGCGAATCCAAACGCATTGGTGTTCGGCCTGAAGACGGTTGCGAACTTCTGACACGCGAGCGTTTTCGAGCGAAGTGTGGATGCCGGTCCGCGCTGTGAAAATGTGTCAAACAGGAAACGAGAGCCCCGTTCCGATTCCGTCTGAAGCCCTCTACAGCGGCGCGGAAGCGGACGTTGCAACAGGTCTGAGATGGGTAGAGTCGAGGTGTGACGCGGTAGCTTTAGGTTCGAACATATCTGTTTCCGCCCCTTTCGTTTGGCGGTGCCTCACTGGTTCGACCATGGCCCCGTTTTCACACCCCGCTCATCGAACTGGACAGGCAGATTTCCCGCATCCAGCTCTCGGACAAAACTTCACGCCTTCACCCACGGCACGTCGTGCCCAAGCCTGCTCAGGCGTACGAGCCCAAAGTGCCCGTAAAGGTGCGGGAGTGGATAGGTCCCGCCCTTGCGACGCCTGGTTTTGTGCTTGAACTGCAACCACCGGCGCAACCGCATCGCTGCGTAGCTGTCGAGTGCCCGATACGCCTTGCTGACGGTGCCTACCTTGAAGTAGTTCGCCCATCCGCGCAGCGTGCGGTTCACCTTGCCCACCAGCTTTGTGGTTTCTTGCCATGTCCCCGTTCGGTCCGTCAGTGCGTGGATTTTCTCAACCATGCG
>NZ_JYMU01000043.1:0-161078 GCF_000938235.1 Bradyrhizobium sp. LTSPM299 | reverse complement strand
TCCTCATCATGAGGCGACGCCGATGCTCTCAGAGAAATTCATTGTTCTGCTGGAAGCCGTTATCAGATCCCAAGGACATGTTTATCCGGACGGAAGCCCGCGGGTGGTAAGCAACTCTCCGCACGTCCCTGTGAAGCTGCCTGCAAAGTAGCACACGAAGCAGGCACCGAAACAAACCGGCCTCACCTCCTGTCATTGGACAAAGGGGATTCGGCTATGTCTGACGACCTTCATTTTGCGGATTTAGCAGAGGTATTGAAAGACGCTCACCTTCGGCGATCCGCTGATTTGGGCAGGTGGTTGAGGGAGTTCTTCCATAGGCGGCGCGAGGAAAGAATGGCCCGCGATCAAGAGCGAGCGCGCGCCTTGCCGCAGTCACAGAGCGGTCTCACGACGTAGGCTTTGCCCGCTCTCTGATCCAGTGCACATTTGCAGCTCAGAGGTTGAGTTATCGTCGCATCTACGATGCTCCGCTCGTGGAGCCGAACCGGGGGTTGAAAATGGCCGCAATCGCAAAAGCCCTCTTCCGTGTGTCGCACATCGATGGCGATGTCGAAACGTTCAAGACGCTGGTCATTTTTTGCGGTGTCGGTTTGTTGGTGTCTCTGCTCTTCGCAAGCTACGGGCTGGATTTGAGCGCCGGATTTTTTTGACGGAAAAAACGCCCTTTCAGCAAACACTCAGATTTGCCTCATTGGCGAAACTTGGAGGTCGCAATGAATGCCGTCGCAAGCGTTCTTTCCCGCGGACGGGGTCCTTCCGCCGACGAAGCGCTAAAGATTCTTGTAATTTGCGGCGTCGTCTTAGCCGTTTCGTTGCTTCTGGCAAGCTTGTCTGCCCATGTAGGACCAGCGCCGAGCGCCGTTGGCCTCGATGTAATGAATTGGATATGAGTCTCTGGATTCGGCGGGCTCCCATTCGCGCGCGCGTCACTCCCTTACGGGCGAGCGGCGGCCTTACAGGTCGGCCCCGCCCCGTTCACATCTAAGCTATCTGGCCCCGTCTCAAAGCTAAATCTCGTTGGCAGTCACTCAGCGCTTCGGAGGCGTGGCGTCGATCTCGAGAGCGAAATGAACGACGTCGACATCACGGCGCACGGCCCTCCCGCCCGCCTTGTAGTCCACCTTGTGCCGGGACACATGGTGGTCTTGACCGCCGATTTTATGCGCTTTTCCAGGCACCGCGAATGCGTTCGCAAATTAGTCCATCGGTGTGGTAGGTTCATTGTGAGCGCGATCGGGCCTGAAACGCTGGCCATTGGGTTGTGGAGCAACCGAAGCGATGGGTGAAATTCGCGATTTCAAGTCCGGGAAGCCCGGCAAGCCGCCGCCCGATGATGCGGTGCCGCGGCGTCTTGCCGCGATTGTTGCGGGCGATATCGCCGGCTACAGCCGGCTCATGCAGCTTGATGAAGAAGGCACGCATAGCCGCGTCAAGCGGATCGAGCGCGATCTAATCGAGCCCACCATTGCCGAGCACCACGGCAGACTGGTCAAGACCACTGGCGACGGATTCATCGCAATATTCGACAGTCCGGTCGAAGCTGTCCGGTGCAGCATCGTGATTCAGCAAAATCTGATCGGCCGCAACGCGGCGATGCCGAGGGACTACTGGATCGAATACCGGATCGGAGTCAACCTCGGCGACGTCATCATCGAGCCCGACGATATCTACGGCGATGGCGTCAATGTTGCTTCGCGTTTGGAAGGGATTGCGGCGCCGGGCGAGGTCTTCATCTCCGGCGGCATCTACGAGCAGATCAAGCACAAGCTGGTCTGTGGATACGAGTCGCTCGGCGACCGCAAGGTCAAGAACATTACCGATCCCGTCCGGGTGTATCGCGTGCTGCCAGATGCCGCCGCCTTCCACAGGACGCGCAAGCGTCGTGAGACTGTTCTGATCACGTTGCTCGGGTTGGCGATCGCAATCATCGCCGGCGGCGCGCTCTGGTACATGCTGGTGACACCGCGCGGCAAGTTAACCGACGTGGCGCTATTGCCGCCCTCGTCCCCCGCACCGGCGTCATCGCCCGACGTCAGGCAGCCAGCGCCAAGCCTGGCACCGAGCGTTATTCCAAGTCCGGCGCCGACGCTCGCCGGGCAGCAATCGTCTCCCCAACCGACACCTTCCGCGAGCTCTGCGCCTGCGCAAGCTGCGTCCGTGCCGGAGCCCGAAATGCTGACACTCCAAGGCGGCAGCTATTCGATGGGAAGCAATGACGATGCCTCGGAGCGGCCGATCCACAAGGTGACGGTCAAACCCTTTGCCATGGGTAAGTACCCGGTCACCGTGCGCGAATGGAATATCTGCGCGGCGGCCAAGGTATGCGGCTTCACGGCGGCCGGAAAGGATGATGTTCCGGTCACGAATGTGAGCTGGAGCGATGCCAAACAATATGTGGCATGGCTCGCCGACCGCACCAAAAGGGCCTACCGGCTTCCGAGCGAAGCCGAATGGGAGTATTCGGCGCGCGGCGGAACGCAAACCAGATATTGGTGGGGCGATCAGATGCAATCGGGCAACGCAGGCTGCAAGGATTGCGGCGGCGACGGCAGCGCCGAACAGCCGGTCAAGGTTGGCAGCTTCAGGCCAAATCCGTTTGGCCTCTACGATATGGGCGGCGGGATCGATCAGTGGGTCGAGGATTGCTGGCACAGGAATTACCAGGGGGCGCCTACTGATGGTTCGGTTTGGGCCGGTGGCGACTGCGCCTCGCATGTCATCCGCTCCGGCTCCTGGAAGAACGATGCACGCTATGTGCGTCCGGCCAATCGCGACAATTATGACACCAACGTTCGATATCCGACCCACGGTTTCCGAGTCGCTCTGTCGCCTTAGGGCAAAATGGTTTTGGGGAGAGGCTGATGAAAGAGTTTGCACGCTTGATCCTGCTTGCGGTTGCCGTGGCGTTGCTCGCGGACCCCGTCCACGCGCAAGGTAAGCCGGCGCCACAGGACGCGAAGGTGTACTTCGTCTGGCCGCACGACGGAGCGACCATCAAAGGCGCGTTCTGGTGCCGCTTCGGCCTGCGTAACATGGGTGTCACCCACGCCGGAGACGACTATCCGAACAGCGGCCATCACCATCTCCTGATTGACGTGAACGAGCCGCTTAATCCGAATGAACCGATTCCGTCGGACAAATCACATCAGCACTTCGGCGCGGGCCAGACTGAAACCCGTATCGAACTGCCGCCCGGCAGGCACACGTTGCAGCTGGTGCTGGGCGACGCCAAGCATTATCCATTTAACCCACCGGTCGTTTCCGAGAAGATCACCATCGCGATCAGATAGACCGATACAGTCAGCCTCCTGTGCGAACCGCGGCTAAGGTCGATCCTGCCACGAGATCAGGACGCTTGCGCCACGGGTCAGTTGAAGGCAATGACGTTCGACCCGAAGGGGTGGCGTGGCTACAGGATTATTCAGCGAAGACGGAATGACGCTCTATCCTTGTGGTCAAGCGGAGCCAAATCTGCGCACAGCAAAGCTACTGCGCGTCCAGATCGGGCAGGCATTCTACGACTTCGACCTAGCGAAGGGCCAACCGGGGCCAACGTTCGAGCCCTTCCGTTCCGGTTGGACTTCCGATCTCACCCCGACACCACGCACGGCTGTAACAACGATTAACGACCCGGCTTTACTCCGTCACCTATGTTGATGCGTGCGCTGGGTAAACTGCTGATTCAGGATAGGACGCGTGTAACACTCGCGAGATTGGCGACTCTCGCCCCCCTCGCCGGCCGGCAGCTTATCGATGCAATCGACGACTATGTCGAAAAACTCACCGGCGATCGCCGTTCGCTCCATTCGCAGAATCACGGTATCGGTGGAGGATGAAGTACGCCGAGCCTCGCCCTTACGCCGATCCGGAAAAGGCTGCACGCCGATTGCTGGAGCATGCCAACGCCTTCGAGCCGATTCAGGACGGCCGGATCTACATCGAGGTCATCAACGGCAAGATGTTGTTCGGGGATAAGGCGACCGCGGCGGAATACTGGGCTGGCCTGCAATTCGCGATCTCGCACGGCTGGCTCGAGTATCACGAAAGCGGAACCTTCGTGAAGTTCACCCCCGCCGGCGCGGACCTGTTTGCCTGACACCGTCGGTTTGGAACATTGCCGCCCTCTCAGAGTCGAATCCCTGCTCTCGGTCACCCCAATCCAACCAAGCCCACCGAGAGAAAACCTGCCCAAACCAGGTTGGCGGCCTTCGGCGTATCTTCCCCCGCCGGAGGTCGTTTTGCGTGAGCGGCTTGGCGCGCAGGAGGATGAAAGTTGCTCACCCCGGAATTCTCTCGGAACCTTACGGACGCCTGAAACTTGAATCCCCCGTTCCGGGCAGGGAACCAACAGGGGAGTGAAATGGAACGGCGTCGGGTAAAGCACATTCAATCGCTGGAAGAACGACTAGCAGAGCAAGCCCGAGAATTGCGCGAACGCGCCAGACGTCTTCCGCCGAGCGCCGAACGAGAAGAGTTGCTTCGTCGGGCACGGCACAACGACGAAGCTGCACATATGTCCGAATGGCTGGCCACGCCGGTACAATCGCTGAGGTGACGGCGCCATGGAGGACCTGAAGGCCAGTGCGAAGAAGCTTCACGCCGAAGCCGAGTTTGCGGACCGGATTGCCACTAGCTCGACGGACCAGCAGAAACGCGAACTATATGAGCGCCTGGCGGCCCATTTCAGACGACTGGCTGCAGAAATCGAGAAGGCTATGTCGGATCGGCGGGAGTAACGGGCCGCCTCAGTTGGCGGCCTCTTTCATTAGTATGGCGAGGCTTCCGGTCTCTGGCTATCTTCCCAGCATGCCCATCCGGAGAAAGCCTCTCGAGATCCCGCCCGCGGCCGCCCGGCAGTTCGTGGCCGACATGCAGGCTTATCACGCCGAACAGGATGTCAACCGCCGAGACGAGATCGCTGCCGGCAAGCGTCATATGCTCCTGGACCACATGCCCAGTGGCACCAAGCTGCGGGTGACCGAGGTCAAGGAGCTGTTCGAGCTGATGAGATGTACGCAGCGTATCGCCTGCATCGAGTTAGATTGGCTAGAAGGCGACGAATTGGATAAATGATGGTAGGCCTCTTCGGAGGTCTTCTTTAGAGAATGAATGCGCACGTTGCTCATACTACTGTTGCTGACAATCTCGGCTTACGCTGGAGAGCCGACCTATCACGCTCAGAGCGACAAAGACCTGATGAACCAGCCCTATCTTTAGACGGGCGGATGCTGGAGTTTTATCGGCACGGCATGTACCGCATCGACAGTCTTGCCGATGGCAAAGAGCTTATGCACGGAGCTTACAGCCTGTTCGGCGACGTGGTGACACTTGATCCGGACACCACCAGACAAATAAGTTGTCGCTATTCCTTCGACCTTGCAAACCTTAAACTTCAAGGCTGCGCTTATGAGGGTTGGTGGAAGGCTGCGAACACAAAGTGACGTGTAGTGCGCAAGTCCCCCTGAGGAGGGCTTATTCTTACCTTCTACTCCGCGAGTGTCCCTTGAACGAACTCTGCCGGAGCCACGGTCTAGGAGAAGGCTCTCTTCGGAGGGCTTTTCAATGCAACAAATAGAGCAGAAGCCGCGGGACCAGCAGGAGCGCCACGACGATAAAAATCGCCGCCAGGATGGCGAGCCAACCTTTGGCGTCGAAATCAAAACCGGTCCATTGAATTTGAGGTGGTGCACAGCGGAATCCTCCATTTAAAAGTCATGGAGAACTCTCGAATCACCAAGGGGTATGGGGACACAGATTCGCGGGTCGCGCAACGCACCGTCAACCGTCTCCACACTCGCGCTGGATTCGATAAGAGGTGCGATAATTTAAGCTGTGTTTTGCTGTGTGTGCATGCTTGCCTGGCTAGCAAGCTACCATCGATGAACGGCCAGGATCATGCCAACCACAACAACGGCGGCGGCGATACCGGCTATCCGCATGGGTGCCGAACTTGGCTTCCCAGGCTTCGGCGTTAGCGTGAATCCGCCACATAATTTCACAGTTAGGGCGCCGCTCTGTCGCACGAACTCTTTCTCTCGCCTCATTGGGTGTCAATCTGGGATGTCGGCGAAAGGACATCCCATGGCCGACAAGTTTCTCATTGTATTTTTTACGACCGTTGCGCTCACGCTTGTGTGCGGCGCCGTAGCGACGTGCATTGCCTTCACGGGCCATGAGCCATCGCCCCCGATGATGACTGAGCTTTACAACACGGCTCTCAAGGGGTTCACGGCTGGCGTCGGTGCAATCATCGGCCTCGTCAGCGGCTCCAAGCTGACATGAACAGCAAAGAAGGGGGCTCAGGCGTTGAGCTCGGGGCCATGCCCGCCCCTGAGTCTGCCGTCGCTTGCGAATATCGGCGGGAACTGCCAAGCACCGGAACGTCAGAGGAACGGCTTCTGGCCCGGTGGGGACTTCGGTGGGGACTTTTTCCCGGAATCCCCCGGTATTTGCCCAAATCTGTTCTGATTCCGTACCGAAGGGCAATGCGCCAAGAATGCAAAAAGCCCTGCTACTGCAGGGCTTTTTTTGGTCGGAGCGAGAGGATTTGAACCTCCGACCCCTAGTCTCCCAGACTAGTGCGCTAACCGGGCTGCGCCACGCTCCGATGCCGCTCCATTAGCCGCGATCCTGTGTTCGCGCAAGGCGGCAGGTCCTCCGCGATGGCCACAATTGCTACCCCGGGTCCGCGCCCAACAGCGTGTATTGGACCAATGCGGCCGCGATTTCGGTTCACATCTCCCTTGAGAGAGGTCGGCGCGCAGCGCCGGGTGATGAGCGGACTACGATCTCTCATCGGTACTGCGGCCCCTCACCCGACTTGCCGCGCGAATCGACCTCTCCCCGCTGGGCTATCGCACATGGCGATCGGCCGCGTCCCATAGTTCGTCATGTCCGAGCCCCGGCCATGACGACGTGGAAACGTCAGTTGCAGAATTCCGCAAATGCCACAAGCGATAGCCTGCGGCGAGTGGCGCTTGCATGATTTCGGAATAATGGAAGAATGCCACTGATTTGCCCGACGTGTCAAGTTGCCGTGTCGAGCGCCGGCAGCGGCCGGCTACTTTGCATGGGGTTGTTTTCGATATTTTGGCTGGGGAAAGAGGTGAATCTCCGTGGCCGCCTCAGTTCACCCTACCCCTGGCCGTCCTTCATCGCCGCATCGAGCAACTGCCGGCAGGCGACCAGGTCCTGGAGCGCGCGTTCGAGGCGCTGGCGGTCGGCGGCGGCTGCTGCCCGCGCCGGGGCGGCGGCAGGTGCCTTGACTGGTGCTTTCGCCGGCTGGAGGTGGCTCTTGTAGGTCGACAGGATGGCATCCTCGTCGGTGTCGACGAAGCGATAGTCGATGCCCTTCTCGTCGCCGTCGCCCTCCTCGCCGTCGAGATCGAGGCCGTCGGTGGCCTCGGAATCGTCGGGCTCCTGCATGCTGTGGCCGACGGCCTCCTCGACCGCGCCGAACGAGACGGCCGCGCTCTGGTCGGCGATGCCCTGCACCGACTTGATGCCGTGCTCCTTCAGGATTCGCTGCACGCCGCGGATCGTATAGCCCTCGCCGTAGAGCAGCCGGCGGATGCCCTTGAGCAGGTCGACGTCATCAGGGCGGTAATAGCGGCGTCCGCCGCTGCGCTTCATCGGCTTGATCTGCGCGAAGCGGGTTTCCCAGAACCTCAGGACATGCTGGGGAATGTCGAGTTCGTCAGCGACTTCGCTGATGGTACGGAACGCATCCGGCGCCTTGTCCAAATGCCTGCTCCTCTGAGGTTAAGGATCAATCGTCCTTGCTGGCGTCGCCATTGGTCGGCGTCTGGCCGTTGATCCGCTGTTTCAGGATCGCCGACGGCTTGAACACCATCACCCGGCGCGGCGAGATCGGCACTTCGGTGCCGGTCTTCGGATTGCGACCGATACGCTGCCCCTTCTTGCGCACCATGAAGGAGCCGAACGATGACAGCTTCACCGTCTCGCCCTTCTCCAGGCAATCGGTGATCTCTTTCAGCACAAGCTCGACAAACGCCGACGATTCGGTGCGCGACAGGCCTACCTTCTGGTAGACCGCCTCGCACAGATCGACGCGTGTAACTGTTTTCCCGGTTCCGTTGGTCATCGCCTGCCCCGCACTCTCGGCGAACAATTTCTTGACTGAAATTAAAAGCTTAGCACGCAATGGTCAACAGTGACGACCGTACATAGGCATGAAAGAAGCTGGCAAAATGTGAGCGATTTTGAGCGATCCGCTCACCAGCGCACGAGCGCCGAACCCCAGGTGAAGCCACCGCCCATCGCCTCGAACAGCACCAGATCGCCCTTCTTGACCCGGCCATCCTTCACGGCGACCGACAGCGCGAGCGGGATCGAGGCGGCCGAGGTGTTGCCGTGCTGGTCGACCGTCAAGACCACCTTCTGCGGCGCAATATGAAGCTTGTGGGCGGACGCGTCGATGATTCGCTTGTTGGCCTGGTGGGGAATGAACCAGTTGATGTCGTCAGCGGTGAGGCCGGTGGCGTTAAAGGCGTCGACGATCACGTCCGTAATCATGCCGACCGCGTGCTTGAACACCTCGCGGCCCTCCATCCGGAGATACCCGACCGTCTTGGTCGAACCGGGACCGCCGTCAACGAACAGCTTCGACTTGTGCCGTCCGTCGGAGCGCAGGTGCGTGGTCAGCATGCCGGGATCGGCGATTGTCCCGGCGTGCGGCTGGGCCTCCAGCACGACCGCCCCGGCTCCGTCGCCGAACAGCACGCAGGTGCCGCGATCGCTCCAGTCGAGGAGGCGCGAGAAGGTCTCCGCACCGATCACCAGCGCCCGTTTGTGGGCGCCGGCGCGCAGGAAATTGTCGGCGGTGGTGAGTGCAAAGACGAAGCCGGAGCACACCGCCTGCAGGTCGAAAGCCACGCCGTGGTTGATGCCGAGCGCATGCTGAACGGCCACGGCCGTGGCGGGAAAGGTGTTGTCGGGCGTCGAGGTCGCCAGCACGATCAGGTCGATCGTCTGCGCGTCGATCTGGGCATGGGCGAGCGCGGCGAGCGCAGCCTTGATCGCGAGGTGCGAGGTAAACTCGTCATCGGCGGCGATATGCCGCTGCCGGATGCCGGTGCGCTGCACGATCCAGTCGTCCGACGTGTCAATTCGAGCAGCCAGTTCGGCATTGGTCAGAACCCGCTCCGGCAAATAAGAGCCGCAGCCCAGCACGACCGAACGTATCGCAGTCACGAGACAGCCTCCTGCGCGGCCTGCGTCTGCACCAGCGCACTGCCATCGCGATTAAGCATCTGATTGATCTTGGTGAGGAGATCGAGGTGGGCCATCTCATAGCCAACATCGACCGCATAGGCAAAGCCTTCCGCGCTGATGCCGCCATGGCTCTTGACCACCACGCCCTTCAGGCCAAGCAGCACGCCGCCGTTCGACTTGTTGGGATCGAGCTTGTCGCGCAGCTTCTGGAATGCGCCGCGGGCAAACAAATAGCCGATTCGCGCCATCCAGCTCGAGGTCATGGCCTCGCGCAGAAGCGTGAACATCTGGCGTGCCGTCCCCTCCGCGGTCTTGAGCGCAATGTTGCCGCAAAAGCCCTCGGACACGATCACGTCGGCGTGCCCCTGACCGATCCCGTCGCCCTCGACGAAGCCGATATAGTTGAATTGGGTCGAGTTCATCGCGCGCAGTATCTCGGCCGCATCGCGGATTTCCTCGTGGCCCTTGATGTCCTCGGACCCGATATTGAGCAGGCCGACGGTCGGCCGTTCGAGATTGAACAGCACGCTCGCCATTGCGCTGCCCATCACGGCCAAGGTCGCCAGATGGCGGGCGTCGCCGCCGATCGTGGCCCCGAGGTCGAGCACCACCGAATCGCCGCGCAGCGTCGGCCAAACCGCCGCGATTGCCGGGCGGTCGACGCCGGGCAGCGTCCGCAGATTGAGTGCCCCCATCGCCATCAGCGCGCCGCTGTTGCCGGCGGAGACCGCGACATCGGCCTTTCCATGTTTCACGGCATCGATCGCCAGCCACATCGAAGAGGCCCTGCGGGTCCGCCGCAGCGCCTGGCTTGGCTTCTCGTCCATGCGAACGGTGACGTCGGTATGGATCACCTTCGACACTGCCTTGAGTGCAGGATGCTTGGCGAGCTCAGGCTCGATCTTGGCCTGGTCGCCGAAAAGCAGGAACTCGCTGTCGGGGTGGCGGCTCAACGAGATCGCAGCACCGGGAACGACGACCGATGCGCCGGCATCGCCACCCATGGCGTCAAGCGCGATTCGAACCTTTTTAGGCATGAATGTCCCGGAAACCTACTCTCCCACAGCCCCCTCAGACGAAGGCCGCGAGCTTGAAGTCACCGCCATCAAAGGCGCGCGGCGAAACGCCATGTCGCATTCCGGCCGGGCCGCGACAATACCGTGTCCGCTGTCCGACACAACCTTTTGACCGCCTTTTGACCACTGGCAGACACGTTGGCGGAATTCCCGCGAAACGCGACTGCATAATTACATAAAAACACAATAATTCAACAGGTTAATGACACTACTTGAAGTGAGAACGATGACCGCTCATGCGCTAAAGCAGCAGCATCGTCCCCTCAATTATCGTCCTTGTTGCCGTTCGGCTTCTTGCCCGCCTTCTCCTGCAGCGCTTTCAGCGCGGCAAACGGATGATCCTCCGGATCAACGACTTCAACCGCCTGTTCAAAGACGGCGTCCGGCTTGCGCGGATAGGGATCGACGCCGAGAAACAGCGCGTCGGTCGCAAGCCGGCCGATATCGATGAAGCCGTTCACGATCGGCTCGGGCGGGTCCGGCGTGTCCTCGTCGCTGTCCTCCGCCTCGTCGACCAGATCGGCCATCTGCGGAATCTGCTCAGGCGGTGCGAAGATCAGGTCGATCCGCTCGTCGATGTCGTTCTCGATCGGATCGAGCGTCACCACGCAGGTCTGCCCGACCCGCGCCTGCACCCTGCCGGTGACGTGGACGCGCCCGTCGCGCTTATTCGGCATGAGGTCGAATGCCGCATGCGCCGATATGACCTCACGTAGCTCGGCGATGTCGGCGGTCGCCTTGCGCACCGTCTCGTCCGCCTTGATCTCTTGATGCAGCCCTGTCTCGGGGATCTGAGCCACGGTGACGAGAACGCGCCAGGGATCACGTGATGGATCACGCGAGGCACCGGGCCGCTTTGTCGTGTCGCCACTCATGCCGGGGCAGCCGCGGTCTGGAGCGCAGGAAAGCTCCACGCGCCCTGCTTCAGCGCGGCCGCGTCGGCGCGCGCCAGCGCCGTGACTGCGTGCCTGGCATAGGCGGCGAGCTCACGCGCCTTGTCGATGTTGGCGCCATTGAGGATGTTCTTGCAGAACGACTGCGCCAGCGCCTCGTCGCTGTCGGTCAGCGCGAGATCATAGGCCGCAGTCCGGCCATAGAACGCCTCGCCGAAGGCCTGCATGCGCTTGGGCACCGTGAGGTCGCCGACGCCCATCTCGCGCAGATTGTCGTCCATGTCGGTGCAGAAATGGTCGAACAGCGCCTGGGATAGGTCCGAACCGGCCTCAACGGATTTAAACCGCCGCAGCACCAACCAGAGATGCATCAGAAGCAGGTCAAAACGGCCATTAACCGTGTCCGGAACGCCCAAGTCCCGGTAAAACAACGGTTCTCGTGCCTGCGTCACGATCATGCCATAGATGGTCTCAATGGTGCCGCGCGGGGGCACCTGGGGTTTTCTGAAGTGATTGAACGGCCAAAGCATGCTGGGTTCCGGCTGCGAGCTCTAAAGGTGCGACAATGAGGGTTCGCCTGTTGGAGGCTCGGCTATATTGCAATCCATTGAGCTGCCCGGTACGTCAACGCCTCGCGCGATGCAAGGGGACGGATCAGTTCCGCCGATGACCGAAACCAGTCCAAGACAGCCCCGCGTGGCCTCCGCGCGCAGCCTATTCTCGCGCGTCCGTACGGTTGCTGCAATCGGCCTCGTCTGCGCCGTGCTCGGCGCGTGCACCGGCGAGCAATTCCAGAAGGGCTACATCCTGCCCCCGGGGGCGCTCGAGCAGATTCCGATCGGCGCGAGCCAGGATCAGGTGCTGATCGTGATGGGCACCCCCTCCACCGTCGCCACGCTGGACGGCGAGGTCTTCTACTACATCTCGCAGCGCGCCTCTCGCCCGGTCGCCTTCATGAACCAGCGGGTGGTCGACCAGCGCGTGATCGCGGTCTATTTCGACAAGAACCGGCAGGTGCGCAGGCTCGCCAATTACGGCCTGCAGGACGGCAAGGTCTTCGACTTCATCAGCCGCACCACGCCGACCTCGGGTCAGGAAATTTCGTACATCACGCCGCTGCTCAAGCTGCTCAGCTTCAACTAGCGACAGCTATCCCGGAGCGCACGGCCGCGCACGATCCCGCCGTCTGCGAAACGACAATTTGTGATTGTGTGTGAGATCATTCACACGTGCATCGCCATCCTCCCTGCTAGGACGGCTGCGAGCCGGACGCAACGGCTCTCACCGCCATCAATTCAGCAGGAGATACGTCATGGTTTTTTTTTGGAGCAGAACCTTTCGATAAGGCGCAAGTCGTCTATGTCTGGACCGGCTTGCATTCGCCGGGCTTCTTTTCCGTCACCGTCGAGGGGCACGCCCCGAATTTTACATCCGGCATCCAGCTCGTCCGCGACGAGCAATGGGTCGGCGGTCTGGCCATCAAGGTCATGGGGTGGACAGGACCGCTTGGCAAAGGCACCAAGCCATACAAGGTCCATGGTTCCTTCCCTGGGTCCTACCTCAAGGAAATCGTGGTGATCGGCAGCAACAAGCACGAGGTCGTCAAGGTGACCGAGATTCCGTTCACCACGGACGAAGCGTTTGCCAAGAACGCCGACGCGCTGGTGTAACCGCAACTGATTTGCGCGAAGTCGCCCGCTTGCCGGATTCGCTTCCCGAAATGATCGCAACGCTGCTGCCCGCGCCCCTGACTTTGGTGCGGGCAGAGTCATGTGGCGCCGGGGCCTGACGTCGAAAGAAGAATCCAGGCGCACTCCCCGGCTGCGCCAGTTCGCCGCATGCCCGGAACGCATGCGCTCCCCTACCGTCGCGCTCAAGCAAGACCTGCGCAGGGGACAAACGCATGACTAGCAGGAGATTTTCCCGCCGTACGGTGTTGTCGGGCGCAGCCGCTTTGTCGACTGCTTCGATCCTGCCGCGCGCGAGCCTTGGCGCCGCCGACTGGCGGCCGACCGAAACGGTGCGGGTGATCGTACCGGCCGCAGCCGGCGGCTCGACCGACGTGATGGGGCGGCTGCTCGCCGCGCATCTGCAACCGATCTGGGGCCAGTCGGTGGTGGTCGAGAATCGCTCCGGCGCCGGCGGCACCATCGGCACGGCGGAGGTGGCGCGCAGCAAGGGCGACGGCCATACCATCCTGATCGGCAATCCCGGCCCCAACGCGATCGCCTACAGCATTTTCAGGAATCTGACCTACAGGGCCGATCAGCTCCAGCCGGTCTCCAACATGATCAGGATCCCGAACATCGTCTCGGCGCATCCGACCACCGGCATCAAATCGATCCCCGAATTGATCGCCTATCTGAAGCAGAACCCGGACAAGCTCACCTACGGCTCGTCCGGCACCGGGCAGAGCCCTCACCTCACCGGCGCCTGGTTCCTGCAGCTCACCGGGCTGAAGATGACGCACGTGCCGTTCCGCGGCGCCGGTCCCGCGCTGCAGGCCGCGCTCGCCGGCGACATCCAGATCCTGTTCGACAATCTCTATCCGTCATTGCCGCAGGTGCAGGACGGCAAGCTCAACGGGCTCTGCGTCACCACGCCCGAACGCAGCGCGTCGGCACTGAGCCTGCCGGCGATGCGTGAGACCGCGCCGGAGCTCGCCAAATTCGACGTCTCGTCCTGGTTCGGCGTGCTGTTGCCGAAGCCGACGCCCGCGCCGGTGCTCGATGAGCTGAACCGGCAGATCAAAGCGATGCTGGAACGCGACGACGTCAAGAAAAGCATCGCCGGCATGGGTGCGAAGGGCGACTACGGCACGCCGCAGCAATTCTCGGATTTCATCGCGGCGGAAACCACCAAGTTTGCAGCCATCATCGAGAAGGAAGGCTTGCAGATGGAGGTGAAGTAACAGGCTCTGTCACCACCTTTCCGGAGCAGGCTAACGCTACGAAGACTTGTTGATCTTCTTGATCTTGGCGTCGGTTGCTTCAATTGACGTCGCCAGTTCCAGGATCGCCTTCGACAGTAGCTCGATGGCCTCCTTCTGATCCTGCGACTTGGAGGCGCGAAGCGCATAGTTCCGTGCGGATGAGAGCGACATCGATTGATCTCCGTTTTGCTCGCGTCTGGTTGTCGGCGGATATCGTTGGCGGAAAGCCGATCAATTCGGCAATACACCGAACGAAGTCCATGCAAAACAAAAACCCCGCGGCTTGCACCGCGGGGATTTACATTCGTTGGTGTCGCGCCGCTTAGTGCGCCAGAATCGCCAGCAGCAGCAGCGCCACGATGTTGGTGATCTTGATCATCGGGTTCACTGCCGGGCCCGCCGTATCCTTGTAGGGATCGCCGACGGTGTCGCCCGTCACCGCGGCCTTGTGGGCGTCGGAGCCCTTGCCGCCGTAATGGCCGTCCTCGATGTACTTCTTGGCATTGTCCCAGGCGCCGCCGCCCGAGGTCATCGAGATCGCGACGAACAGACCGGTGACGATGACGCCGAGCAGCATGGCGCCGACCGCGGAGAACGCCGCCGACTTGCCGGCCGCGCCGCCGCCCGCGATCGCGTAGATCACGAAGTAGACGAAGATCGGCGACAGCACCGGCAGCAGCGACGGGACGATCATTTCCTTGATCGCCGCCTTGGTCAAAAGGTCGACCGCCTTGCCGTAGTCGGGTTTGTCGGTGCCCTGCATGATGCCGGGCTTCTCGCGGAACTGGCGGCGTACTTCTTCGACGATCGCGCTGGCGGCGCGGCCGACCGCGGTCATGCCCATCGCGCCGAACAGATACGGCAGCAGGCCGCCGAACAACAGGCCCACCACGACGTAGGGATTGTTGAGCGAGAAGTCGGGCAGCACGCCCTGGAAGTAGGGATACTTCGTGGCATTGGCGATGAAGAATTTGAGGTCTTCATTGTAGGCCGCAAACAGCACCAGCGCGCCGAGACCGGCGGAACCGATCGCGTAGCCCTTGGTCACCGCCTTGGTGGTGTTGCCGACCGCGTCGAGCGCGTCGGTCGACTTGCGCACTTCCTTCGGCAAACCCGCCATTTCGGCAATGCCGCCGGCATTGTCGGTGACCGGACCGAAAGCGTCGAGCGCGACCACCATGCCGGCCAGCGCCAGCATCGTTGCGGTCGCGATCGCGATGCCGAACAGGCCGGCAAGGCTGTAGGTGACGAGAATGCCCGCGATGATTACCAGCGCCGGACCCGCGGTGGACTCCATCGAGATCGCTAGACCCTGGATCACGTTGGTGCCGTGACCGGTGACCGAGGACGCCGCGATCGACTTCACCGGACGATAATCCGTGCCGGTGTAGTATTCGGTGATCACGATGATCAGCCCGGTAACGACAAGGCCAACGACGCCGCACTCGAACAGCGCCATGCCGGTGTACTTGACGCCCTCCAGCGGACCGAAGCCGATCAGCCAGTTGATCACGCCGGCGACGCCGAACAGCGACAGCACCCCGGTCGCGATCAGGCCTTTGTACAGCGCGCCCATGATCGATTGGCTCGCGCCTAGCTTGACGAAGAAGGTGCCGGCGATCGAGGTGAGGATGCAGACGCCGCCAATCGCGAGCGGCAGCGTCATCATGTTCACCAGCAGCGGCGAGGTCGCAAAGAAGATCGCGGCCAGCACCATGGTGGCGACCGCGGTCACCGCATAGGTCTCAAACAGATCGGCCGCCATGCCGGCGCAGTCGCCGACATTGTCGCCGACGTTGTCGGCGATGGTGGCCGGGTTGCGCGGATCGTCTTCGGGAATGCCGGCTTCGACCTTGCCGACGAGATCGCCGCCGACGTCAGCGCCCTTGGTGAAGATGCCGCCACCGAGACGGGCAAAGATCGAGATCAGCGAAGCGCCGAAGCCGAGCGCGACCATCGCGTCGACAACCGTGCGGCTGTTGGGGGCGAGATCCAGATAGTGCGTGAGGAATGCGAAGTAGATGGTGACGCCGAGCAGCGCCAGACCAGCTACCAGCATGCCGGTGATGGCACCCGCCTTGAAGGCAAGCTCAAGTCCGCCGGCCAGCGACGTGGTCGCCGCCTGGGCGGTGCGGACATTGGCGCGCACCGAGACGTTCATGCCGATGAAGCCGGCCGCGCCCGACAGGACGGCGCCGATCAGAAATCCGACCGCGACCAGCATGCCGAGGAAGTAGGCCAGCACCACGAAGATCACTATGCCGACGATGCCGATCGTGGTGTATTGCCGGCGCAGATAGGCCTGCGCGCCTTCGCGCACGGCGGCCGCGATCTCCTGCATCCGCGCATTGCCCGCGTCTGCGCTCAATACCGATTGCGTCGCCCAGATTGCGTAAACGATGGAAAGCGCCCCGCAGAGCACAATCGCCCATAATGCTGTCATGTGAATTTTGCCTCAGATCCTTGATGTAACCCCCGCGCCTTTTTTTGCCGTTGCGGCAGGCGCTTATTCATGAGGATCATCCCTCCCCAAAAAGGGATGGCCTCAAATCGGGCGCGACCTTGCCAAAATCGTTACCGCTGTGCAACGCTACCTAAGGCCGAAAACGCCGATATCGGCAGCTATTTAGAGGGAAAATCGGGGGCACTGGCCGGAATTCCAGACGGAGTTCTAGAAATGGCTGTAGGACAGCCGCTTCAGCGCCAGTTCCCTGCCCTGTGCGTCGAGAAAGCTTGGCGGCGACGAACCTGCGATCAGCCCGCCGATCGCCGTCACCGCGACCCCGGCCTGCCGCGCCTCCCGGGTGAAGGCATCGATGCGGTTATTCGGGATCGCGCACAGGATTTCGTAGTCGTCGCCACCCGCCACCAAAGTCTCGATGCCGATCACCTTGCGCGCCAGCAGCGCCGATGCCGCAGGCGACAGCGGAATGCTCTGGACGTCGATCACGGCGGTGACGCGGGAGGCCGCGCAGAGCTTCGCGAGGTCGCCGGCAAGACCGTCGGAGACATCCATCGCCGCGCTGGCATAATTGCGGACGATTTTGGCGAGGGCATTGCGCGGCTGCGGCAGGCGGTAGCGCGAGGCCAGCATCTCCTTCGCCGCATCATCGCCGGCGAGCGCCGCGGCCACGGGTCCGCCGGTCAGCACATCGAGGCCGAGCGCGGCATCGCCGATAGTGCCTGTCACCACCACGCGGTCCCCAGCATGCGCGCCGGAGCGATGGACCATCCGCCCCTCCGGCACCCGACCGAAGGCCGTGATCGAGATCATCAGGGGCCCCGGCGTCGACACCGTGTCGCCGCCGAGCAACGGGCAGCCATAGCGCGCGGCGTCCTCGCCCAGCGCCTGCGCGAACGGCTTCAGCCAGGCTTCGTCCGCGCCGCGCAGCGCCAGCGTCAGCACGAAGCCGGCAGGCACCGCGCCCTTGGCGGCGATGTCTGAGAGATTCACCCGCAGCGCCCTGCGCGCCAGCGTCTCCGGTGGATCGCCGGGAAGGAAGTGGACGCCCTCGACGATCGCGTCGGTCGTGACCACGATGTCCTCACCGGCCCCCTTCAGGGCGGCAGCGTCGTCGTCGAGATTGAAGGCGCCCGGATCGGTCGCCAGCGGCCTGAAATAGCGCGCGATGAGGGAGTCTTCGCCGGAGAGGTTGTCTTGACGATCTGTCATGGAGCGCGCCGTACCCTCATTTGTCATCGCCCGGCTTGACCGGGCGATCCAGTACGCCGCGGCAGTTGTTGTCTATCATAACCGCCGCGGCGTACTGGATCACCCGCATGCGCGGGTGATGACAGCGGAGTGCGTGGCTCAGCTCCGCACAAACTCATCGGCGCGGAACTGGCGCGCGATCTGGTCGAGCACGGCGTTCACCATGCCGGTCTCGTCCTTCTCGACGAAGGCATGCGCGACATCGACATATTCGGAGACGACCACGCGGCCCGGTATGTCCTTGCGGTGCTCGAGCTCGTACGAGCCGGCGCGCAGCACGGCGCGCAGGATCGCATCGATCCGCTGCAACGGCCAGCCCTTCTGCAGGGCGTCATCGATCAAGGGATCGAGCCTGGCCTGGTCGCGCACCACGCCGGATACCACGTCGCGGAAGAACGCGGCCTCGGCCGGCAGGTATGTCTCGCCCTCGACCTCGTTGCCAAGCCAGTGGCTCTCGAACTCGGCGAAGATGTCGTTGATCCCGGCGCCGCCGATATCCATCTGGTACAGCGCTTGTACGGCGGCGAGCCTCGCGGCGCCGCGCCGGTTGGCTTTCTTGTCAGGGCCTTTGGCCGGCTTCTTGTTCTCTGCCATGGTCAGGCCTTTGCCAGCCGGCGTTTGATGCGCAGCATCGCCAGCGCCGCGCGCGCCGCGTCGCCGCCCTTGTTCAATTCGCTGGCGCGCGCCCGCGCCCACGCCTGCGCATCGGTGTTGACGGTGATGATGCCGTTGCCGAGCGGGAATTTCCTGGTGACCGAAAGGTCCATCAGCGCGCGCGAGGATTCCATCGAGACGATCTCGAAATGGATGGTATCGCCGCGCACCACGCAGCCGAGCGCGATCGCCGCGTCATAGGGATTGCCATTCGCTGCCGCCGCATCGATCGCAATTGCGATCGCCGCCGGAATCTCAAGCGCGCCCGGCACCGTGATCAGGTCGTGGCTGACGCCCGCGGCCTTCAGCTCCGCCAACGCGCCCTCCAGCATTGCATCCTGGATGTCGTCATAGAATCGCGCCTCGACGATCACGACGCGTGCGCCGGAAATGTCGGTCTGGTCCTTCAGGGGTGCGCGCCGCGCGTCAGCCATTACGTATCCATTTCATTCTGGTACCGGCGCGTTTTGTAGTCGCCATGGGTTGTTAAGCCAAGCACGAATGCTCTCGCCGCCGTCATTCCGGGATGGTCCGCAGGACCAGACCCGGAATCTCGAGATTCCGGGTTCGATGCTAGCGCATCGCCCGGAATGACGGCTACGCCGTCACTTCATTTCCGACAGCCGCGCGGCGTAGCGGGCCATCAGGTCGACCTCGATATTGACGTCGCTGCCGGTCTTCCAGCCGCTCAGGGTCGTCACTTGAAGCGTATGCGGGATAATCAGCACCGAAAAGGTCACATCGTCGACCGTATTCACGGTCAGCGACACCCCGTCCAAGGTCACCGAGCCCTTGGCCGCGATGAATCGTGCGAGTTCGCGCGCGGATTTCAGCTCGAAGCGCGCCATGTCGGGCAGGTCGTCACGCTTGACGATGCTGGCGATGCCATCGGCGTGGCCCGCCACGATGTGGCCACCGAGCTCGTCGCCGATCTTGAGCGCGCGCTCGAGGTTGAGCCTGGTTCCCGTAACCCAGTGCCTGGCCGTCGTCATGCCCAGCGTCTCGGCGGCGGCATCGACGTCGAACCAGGTCTTGCCGCCTGATGTGCCTGACGCGACCACCGTGAGGCAGACGCCGTTGCAGGCGATCGAGGCGCCATCCGCGATCGTGGTCTGGTCGTAGTCGCAGGCGATCCGCATCCGGTGCAGCTGCCCCTGCGCCACCGGTTTCAGGCTGCTGATCTCACCGATATCGGTGACTATTCCGGTAAACATTTACGCACGCTCATAGATGTTCAAACTGTCATTTCCGAGCGCCTCGCTAGCACGAAGCCGGAAGGCCGGCGACTGCGTGATTGCGGCCAGCGGCAATGCGTGCAGCGCGGGAACGCCGTCGGTGCCGATCGTATCAGGTCCACGCAACAGCCAGATTTCGTCGACGAGACCGGCTGTCAGGAAAGAGCTTGCCACCCTGGCTCCGCCCTCGACCAGAAGCCGCGTGATGTTCTTCTCCGCCAGCGCGTGCAGCACATCAGGCAGATCGAGCCCGGGTGGGGTGGTGGTCGAAGCTATGCGGATCACCTGCGCGCCGGCGGCGCCGAGCTTCATCGCGGCAGGCGCCTCGGCAAAGTCCGAAGTCATCACCCAGAGCGGCGTTTCGCGCGCGGAATGCACCAGGCGGCTGTCGCCTGAGATTCGCAGCACGCGGTCCAGCACCACCCTCACCGGCGAACGATCAGCCATGCCCGGCAGGCGGCAGGTCAAAAGCGGATCGTCTGATTTGACCGTGCCGATCCCGACCAGGATCGCGTCGCACTGCGCGCGCAGCAGATGCACGCGGGTCCGCGCAGCCTCGCCCGTGATCGCGACCGGCCGGTAGCCGGCAGCGGCGATCCGCTCATCGGCCGACACCGCAAGCTTGAGGATCACGTGCGGGCGCTTGTCGCGGATGCGTCGAAAATGCCCGGCATGGTCGCGCGCGGCCTCCGCGGCGCACTGCCCGACATCGACCGCGATACCGGCGGCACGCAGCTTCGCATGCCCCCGCCCTCCAACCTCCGGATTGGGGTCCTCGATCGCGGACACAACGCGGGCAAGACCGGCGGCGATCACGGCATCCGCACAGGGCGGCGAGCGGCCGAAATGCGAACAGGGCTCAAGCGTCACATAGAGCGTGGCGCCGCGGGCAGCGTCGCCGGCGCGCCGAAGCGCTTCCACCTCGGCATGCGGGCGTCCGCCCGGCTGGGTCCAGCCGCGGCCGACGATGACGACGCCATCCTTGACGATCACGGCGCCGACCGCCGGATTGGGCCAGGTCCGCCCCTGCCCGCGCTGGCCGAGCGCCAGCGCAAGCTGCATGAAGCGCAGGTCGGCCGCTTTCGCGTCCCTGGACTTCTGCGCGAACTGGTCTTCCAGTATCCGGAAGATCATTTTCGCAACGTTGCGACCCGCGGATCCTCTTCGCCGGTCAGTTCGTCGAGCACCGCCTCGAAATCCTTCGCCTCGCGGAAATTGCGATAGACCGAGGCGAAACGCACATAGGCGACGTCGTCGAGCTGGCGAAGATGCTCCATCACGATCTCGCCGATCGCCTCCGAGGATATCTCGGCCTCACCGCCGCTTTCGAGCTCGCGCACGATGGTGGAGACCATCTTCTCTACCCGCTCGGAGTCCACCGGGCGCTTGCGCAGGGAGATCTGCAGCGAGCGCACCAGCTTGTCGCGGTCGAACGGCACGCGCCGGCCGTTGCGCTTGATGACGGTGAGTTCGCGGAGCTGCACCCGCTCGAAGGTCGTGAAACGGAAATTGCAGGCGATGCAGACGCGCCGCCTGCGGATCACGGCGGAATCCTCGGTCGGACGCGAGTCCTTCACCTGCGTATCAAGACTGTTGCAGCTCGGACAACGCATCCAACGGGATCCTACTGGTAAATCGGGAAGCGATCGGTCAGCGCCTTGACGCGTTCCTTGATCGCGGCCTCGACCAGCGGAGCCTTGCCGTCCGGCGACTGCGCCAGCGCGTTCAGCACCTCGGCGATCATGCCGCCGACCTGCTTGAATTCGGCCACGCCGAAACCGCGCGTGGTCGCCGCCGGCGTGCCCAGACGAAGGCCCGAGGTGACGAACGGCTTTTCGGGGTCAAACGGGATGCCGTTCTTGTTGCAGGTGATGGCGGCGCGCACCAGCGCCTTCTCGGAGACATTACCCTTCAGCCCCTTCGGGCGCAGGTCGACCAGCATCAGATGGTTGTCGGTGCCGCCGGAGACGATGTCGAAGCCGTGGCTGCGCAGCGTCTCGGCCAGCGCCTTGGCATTCTCGACGACGTTTTTGGCGTAGATCTTGAAGTCCGGGCGCAGCGCCTCGGCGAAGGCCACCGCCTTGGCGGCGATCACGTGCATCAACGGGCCGCCCTGCAGACCGGGGAAGATCGCCGAGTTCAGCTTCTTGGCCAGCACTTCGTCATTGGTGAGGATCAGGCCACCGCGCGGGCCGCGCAGCGATTTGTGCGTCGTTGTCGTGGTGACGTGGGCATGCGGCACCGGCGAGGCATGCACGCCGCCGGCAACGAGGCCGGCGAAATGCGCCATGTCGACCAGCAGGTAAGCCCCGACGCTATCGGCGATCTCGCGGAAGCGCTTGAAGTCCCAGGCGCGCGAATAGGCCGAGCCGCCGGCAACGATCAGCTTCGGCTTGACCTGCTCGGCTTGCTTCTGGACCTCGTCCATATCGATCAGATGGTCGTCGCGGCGCACGGTGTAATGCACGGCCTTGAACCACTTGCCCGACATGTTGACCGGCGAGCCGTGGGTGAGATGGCCACCGGCCGCGAGATCGAGGCCCATGAAGGTGTCGCCGGGCTGCAGCAGCGCCAGGAACACCGCCTGGTTCATCTGGCTGCCGGAATTGGGTTGCACGTTGGCAAAGCCGGCGCCGAACAGCCTCTTGGCGCGGTCGATCGCCAGGTTCTCGGCGACGTCGACCCACTCGCAACCGCCATAGTAGCGCGCGCCCGGATAGCCCTCGGCGTATTTGTTGGTCATCACCGAGCCCTGCGCTTCCAGCACCGCACGGCTGACGATGTTCTCGGAGGCGATCAACTCGACCTCATGGCGCTGCCGGCCGAGCTCACCCTTGATCGCGGCGGCAATCTCGGGATCGGCCTCGGCAAGGGTCGCCGTGAAGAAGGAATCGGGCGCGGAAGCGGTCGTCGAAGCGTTTTGGGGCGAAGAGGTCATCGGCGAAATATCTCCACCGCCGCAAGCCCTTAACGCGGGGTGCGGACGGTCACGAGTGGCGGTCGAAGCGGTCCCCGACGGTTACCACATCGCCCCAAAATGGCCAAGCGGTTGCGGTCCGCAAACGGCGATTATGCCAGATATGGTGGGGATGGCGGGTTTGCCAGCCGAGCCGCGCCCGCCGGGCAGGACAGGCCGACTACATCCGCAGCCCCGTCAGGGTGACGTCAGCCGAAGGAGCTAAGATAACGGCAGCGGCTGTACCAGGCAGCGCCCCAGACTGGCCCGCTCCGAATATGCCACCCACGGAGCGGGCTTTTCGCCCTGGTTGACGACGCTCTGCGGACGGCGCCGCACGATCTAACGCCAGCTAACTCACGAACGGTGATGCAGAAAGTCGATGACAAGTTTTGTCGTCGCGGCCGGCTGTTCTTCCGTGATCCAGTGCCCACAATCCGGGATGATCACATCTTCGACGTCATCGGCGACACACCGTATCACCGCGCCGATCATGGGGCCGAATGTGGCTTCGCCACCCAAGGCCAGAACCGGCATCTTGAGCTTGCCCTTCGCGAGGAACGCCGTGTTGTCGATCGCATCCTGGCCGAACGCCAGGAACTGGGCGAAGCCCGCTCGCATTTCGCCAGGTTGCGCATAGAGCGCCGCGTAATGCTCGCGTTTCGCTTCGTCAAACCGCTTTGGGTCCCGGGAAAGATCGTTCCAGAAGCGGTCGAGATAGATGCGCTCGCGGCCGGCGACCAGGCGCTCCATGTCCCGACCTCCGAAGCCAAAGTGCCACATCGCCGGATCCATTACGATCTGCTCCCAGGGTCCGATGCCGGGCAGCGGCGCATCGATCGCCACCCATCGGCTCACGCGCTCGGGGTGGTTGGCGGCGACTGCGTAGCCGACCATGATGCCGATGTCGTGCGTCACCAATTCGAACTTGCCCACACCCAGGGCGTCTAGGACGCCCATCACATCCGCCGCTTGATTCTTCTTGTCGTAGCCGCTCTCAGGCCTCGACGAGAGGCCCAGCCCACGGAGGTCGGGCACGATGATCGTGTGGTCTTCGATGAGTGCGCTCGCCAGATGACCCCACATATCGCCCGTTGTGCCGAAGCCGTGCAGCATGACCACTGCCGGGCCATGACCGCCGACCCGCAGATGGATGGTTGTGCCGTTGGTTTCGATCGTCCGCGTCTGCATCACAGTCGGGAAGGGATAAATCCCGTCTACGTGGGGCTCGCTCATCTCTGTACTCCAGGTTTGCTTCCAGTTGCGGTCGAGGCCGGGCGCGGCATCGGCTCTGCGCGTTTTATAACGATCGTCAGAAAATGAGCAATAGATTTTTTTGACGATCGTGATAAAACACGACCGTGAGTTATTCGCGCTCATCATTGCCCGACGGATCAAGATGGCCAGGCCCAGGGAATTCGACGAAGACACGGTGCTCGAAGCCGCGATGCAACGTTTCTGGAATAACGGCTATGAGGCGACATCGATGCGCGACCTCGCCGACCGCACCGGAATGACGACGCCAAGCCTCTACAATGCGTTCGGTGACAAGAGAGCCATCTACCGTCTCGTGCTCGATCGGTATGTCGGTCTGGCGCTCGAAACCTGCTCGGCGATCTTCGGAGGCGATGACCCGCCCTTACGCGCATTGGAGCGGTACTTCGATGCAAACGTTGAAGAAGTGCTCGCCGACAGGTTTCACAAAGGGTGTTTTGTCGTGAACACGGCGTTGGAGGTGGCGCCGCACGACCAGGACTTCCGAGATGTTGTAACCAAGGTCTTCGATGGAATTGAAAAATGTGTCCGCGACTGCGTCGCGGCCGGGCAGCGCGACGGATCAATCCTTACCTCGCAACCTGCAGCGGACATCGCGCGGCTCGCTCTGAGCACGATCCTGGGCCTCCGGGTTCTGGCCCGCACCAATCCCGACCGTGAATTGCTGACCGGGGTCGTTCGGCCGTTTTTCGCACTGCTGAGGACACAGTGAAAAAGGTTGAACGACGCGCGCCGCAGCGCTGGGCGATTGGTTATCTGGTGCTGTAACTCTGGCGGTCGTTTCGCGCGAGCGACCTTATCCGGTCGCGATCCGCCGCCGCCATCCTGCTCATCGCCGCAGACTCGCATGCCCCTAGCTTCCTGGGAATCAATCGTCAGAGACGGAGCACTAGTTCTTCTTTTCACCGCACGACGCCTGACAGCTCTCCAGCCGATCGAAACACGCGTCGACTCCCTTTTTGTCCGGTGCCGCCGGGAAGCACGTCCCCAGGCGATCGCTGCAACTGGCGCGGCAGGCATCGGTCTTCTGGCCGGGCTCGCCTGCGACGGGCTCGTTTGAGCAAGTGCTGGCAAATGGCACGTTGCTCCAGCCCCAGTAGAATTCGCGGCCATCCATATCGACGCATTTTCTGATGGCGCCCGGCGATGGCGTGGCAGGCGGCGCATCGTCGGCACGCGCCGTGCCGCCTCCCGCGACGATGCCGAAGACAACCAGGACGACTGAAAGGCTGCGGGCCCGGATCATGGATCAATCCCGACATCGGAGAATGGGCGACATGTTACACCCACTTCATGGGTCGCCCCTACCTCTGAGTTGCCCGACGTGGCAAACCCTCCGCGCAAAAATATTTCGCTTTATCCGAAGAGCAGCTCAACGTATAGATATGCCCGTCCCACCCGATTGAGGGGCGAGCGCACGTCACGAACGCGCGGTGGGATGCGGTGGACGCGGATTGCGCAACTGACGAGAGCGCATGAAGCGGACGGCGAAGTCGTGTGGTCCTGACGCTGCAATGCAGGCGGAAAGTTTCTTGAGAAGCTGACGCTTCCCAGAGACAACGGTGGCAACCAAGCGCTCACCGGGGAGCACGAAGGAAACCCTAAAACCATCGCGCAGGGAAAGCCGCAGTTCCCGGTTACACCTGTGGTCCTACCCCGGTGCTTTTTGTTGCACCGGGCCCATGGGTGCGATCGGCACCCGGCTTTCCCTGCGCCCTTGTGCAAATGAGAGGGCAAACGAAATGCAAAGCTCGGACAAATCATGTTGCGAGAATGCGAAGCTGCGTCCCCGTTCACAGAAGCTGCGTCCCCGTTCACACCTGTCATCGCCCAACCTGTGCGCAATTGCGCACACGGACCGGGCGACCCAGTACGCCGCGGCCTATCGGTTCAATAATGACTGTCTCTGGAATACTGGATCGCCCGGACAAGCCGGGCGACGACACCGAGGGTTAGCTATTTCATCACCGAAGGGGAATCTGATCTCGTCATTGCAAGGACGCGGAGAGAGCGCGGAAATTGCCCGCCGCCCTACAGCCCGGTATACCCGGCCTTCACATGATCGGTGCTGCCGTCGAGCTGGCGCAGATAGGTCAGGCCGCACACGGTGAGCCGGTGGGTATCCTTCTCGCCGGCCTCGAACAGCATCCGCACATAATCGGTCACCTTCCCCCTCGCCTCCTCGCTTGCGGCGGTCGTGCGATTGAGCAGCAGATCGTAGGTCTGCATGATGCGGTCGATGGCGGCGTCCATTGATGTCTCCGGGGTGTCAGTCAAGCGAGGACCAGCGTCTCGGCTTCGAATCTGGCGATCGCCTTGTTGGCAAGGCGGATACGGTTCGTCGCGCCGTTATGAAACAGCTTAACGATGATCCCGAGCAGGCGCTCGTTGGTGGAGAAAGTGTCGGGGATAGTGCCGGACTTGCGCAGGTAATTGGACGCGATGGCGTAGGCGTCGCCCACCACCTCGACATTCAGCACCTGCAATCCACGCTCGATCATCACGATCACGGTTCTCCGCAACCGATAAGACTGGAGACGGCGCTTGGTTCCCGCAGCCTGGGCCTTTTTTTCGCAGGTGCACAAACAGCAAAAACGCACCGGCCGGGCACAGCCGATGCGCTTGTCTGGAGGTCGGTGGCTGCCGGTCTTTTTGAACTGCCGGCTTGGCCAGAAGGCGAAGAAGCGAAGGAGTGGCGACGAAGATGCGAAGAAGGCAGAAAGGCTCAGAGCCGATACAGGATCTGGTCGGTCCAGAACCGCTCGAGGCGGTGCAGCGACTTGTTGAGGCTGGCGAACTCCTCGTTCGAGATGCCGCCGACCTGCTCGACCGTCTTGACGTGCTTCTGATAAAGCGCGTCGACGATCTTGCGGACTTCCTGGCCTTGCGAGGTCAGACGAATGCGAACCGAACGGCGATCGACGCGCGAGCGCTGATGATCGAGGAAGCCGAGCTCGACGAGCTTCTTCAGATTGTAGGAGACGTTGGAGCCGAGATAGTAGCCGCGGGTGCGCAGCTCGCCGGCGGTCAGTTCCTTGTCGCCGATGTTGTAGAGGAGCAGCGCCTGCACCGAGTTGATGTCGGCGCGGCCGCGACGATCGAACTCGTCCTTGATGACGTCGAGCAGCCGGCGATGCAGCCGCTCCACCAAAGTCAGTGCTTCGAGATAGAGCGGCTGCACCGGAGCTTGACCGGCAGCGCGATCGGCGGCTTCCACCGCCGTTGTCGCAACGGCTTTCATCATGACACTTCCCCTGTTGTCGTTTTTATCGACTTATTCGACGAAACTTGTGTCCCGCCCGATAGCTGCAACTTAAGGGGGCCGTTTGAAGATCAGCTTAAATAAGACAATAAAGAGATCATGAATTTAAGAGAGTGAATCGTGGATTAAGCCTGTAGATCAAGGACTTTTCGCAACTTTTCATTGACGGTGTGGAGGCGTTGTTCACGCTTCGTCTGCCTGCCCTGTCGCATTCGGAAACAGCTTCGTTTGAATTCGAAACGGTGAGGTAACGGGTATGAGGGAACCCTTACCAGTGACCGAACGGTTACCGGAACAATCTTGGAAAATCTTACGGGATCGCGTCGCGGATTCTGCACGCCTCGCGCGTAACGGTGCGTTGCGCGGCAGCTCCCTGAACAAACGGTCCCGCCGCCGGCCGGCACAATGCCGGCTGACAAATCTGCCGAGAACCGGAAAACGGTCCCGGCGGCGGTCCCACAGATACGCGCTTCAAGATGGGATGTCTCGGTGCAGCGCGCGGTCTGTGACACAGACCTAGCAGAGCGAGCGATGCTGTCTTCTCAGTGCGCGCACCCACGACATGATTTTGACGATCGCGAGCCGGATTCCGCCGCTCTGTCGCAACGCGGCCACACTGAATCGGATCAGCGACGCACAGCCCTATGGCGGCCGTTCACGCGCCGCCATCCATGCGAGCGCGAGATAGGCCGCAAGCATCACGGCCTCGAACGCAACCACCGTGAGGCTGCCGCCATAGATACCGGGAAACATCAGCTCGATGACCGCCATCGAGACCACTGTGGTCAACCACACCACAGCGCCCCAGGGGGTCGCGAGCCACAGCCCGACGGCGGCGACGAGCTCGATCACCGCGAAATAGATCGTGGCGGTTTGCCAGGCCATCGACTGGTTCTCGAAGGCCTCCTCCTCGCCGCCGACGAAGCCGGTCACCTGGGCCCAGTGATAGAGGCCCTTGGCGATCGACACGACCGCCATGATGCGCAGGAAGATGACGAGCCGCCGCGTCCACGCATTCTCGTCCGGCTCGATACGATCCGACGAGATGCTGCCAGCCGGGATGGCATTGTCCCGTGCCTGATCCCGCGCCTGTTCGCGCGCAGAGGTGTCAGACATGCGAATCGCCGCCGAGAGGCTGCAAAGAGGGGTCCATGGCCGCAGTCTTGGCCCGCCGGGGGGCCAAAATCAATTGCCGTTGCGTCAAATCAGGGGCGCCAAGGGGCGCAATAAGGGGCGCAATGACGGCGCGCCCTTAAAGGTGCTAGATTGGAATTATATCAGGTCCAATCGGCCTGCCGCCAAGGGGAGAGACAAATGGCGATCAAATTTGGGCGTCCGATCGAGATGCGCGACGCGCCGCGACGCCAGACCGAGCGAGAGGCCCCCCTCGCCGCGCCGGCGCTCGACCTTGCAGTCCGCCCACGCCGCAACCGCAAGTCGGAATGGGCGCGCCGGCTGGTTCGCGAGAACGTGCTGACGACCGACGATTTGATCTGGCCGATGTTCGTGGTCGACGGCCGCAACACCCGCACCCCGGTGGCCTCGATGCCCGGCGTCGAGCGGCTCACCGTCGACCAGATCGTCCGCGACGCCGAGCGCGCGGCAAAACTCAATATCCCCTGCATCGCGCTGTTCCCCTTCACCGAGCCGTCGCTGCGCGACGAGCACGGATCGGAGGCGCTCAATCCCGACAATCTGGTCTGCCAGGCGGTGCGTGCGATCAAGAAGGAGTTTCCCGAGATCGGCGTGCTCTGCGACGTCGCCCTCGACCCCTTCACCAACCATGGCCATGACGGGCTGATCGAAGGCGGCAAGATCCTCAACGATGAGACCGTCGCGGTGCTGGTCAAGCAGGCGCTGACACAGGCCGCAGCCGGCTGCGACGTGATCGCGCCGTCGGACATGATGGACGGCCGGGTTGGCGCGATCCGCCAGGCGCTCGACGACAACGGCTTCGTCGACGTGCAGATCATGTCCTATGCGGCGAAATACGCCTCTGCCTTCTACGGCCCGTTCCGTGACGCGATCGGCTCGGCCAAGACGCTGACCGGCGACAAGCGCACCTATCAGATGGACAGCGCCAATTCCGACGAGGCGTTGCGCGAGGTCGAGCTCGACATCGCCGAGGGCGCCGACATGGTGATGGTGAAGCCGGGCATGCCCTATCTCGACATCCTCAGACGCGTAAAGGACACGTTTGCGATGCCGACCTTCGTCTACCAGGTGTCGGGCGAATACGCGATGATCGCCGGCGCCGCCGCCAATGGCTGGATCGACGGCGAACGCGCGATGATGGAAAGCCTGGTCGGCTTCAAGCGCGCCGGTGCCGACGGCATTTTGACCTATTTCGCACCGAAGGCCGCGGAGAGGATCAAGGCGGAGCGCTGACGTCGCCCGGTATTCGCGCCCGACCAGCCGCGGAATCGCCGGAATATGTCGGCTTGTTAATGTCCGCGCGGGCTTGCGGCCGCAAAGCTGGCTCCCATGTCCTGCGCGGGACGTTCATCGGAGGTTGGTCATGTCATACAGCGGTTCGGGCAATGGCGGCGGCACCTGGCGCAGCGGCGGCGGCGTTCCTCCGCATGCGTTCGATCCCTGGGAACAGCCGGACCTGTTCCGCGGCGTGCTGACGCGGCGGGTGTTTGCGTTCCTGATCGACCTCGTGGTGCTGGTGGTCCCGGTGATCCTCGCAAAGGTCTTCATCGCCCTGTTCGGCGTGGTCACGCTCGGCCTCGGCTGGGCGCTGTTCTGGCTGGTCTGGCCCGCCTCCGTCGTCTGGGCGATCGTCTATTACGGTTCCTCGATCGGCGGGCCACACTCCGCCACGATCGGCATGCGGATGATGGATCTGGAACTGCGCACCTGGTACGGCTCGTCGGGCTATTTCGTGCTCGGCGCCACCCATGCGGTGCTGTTCTGGGCGTCGGTCTCGTTCCTGTCGCCCCTGGTGCTGCTGATCGGCCTGTTCAACGGCCGCCGAAGGCTGCTGCACGACATCATCCTGGGAACTGTCATTATCAACAGCTCGGTCCGGACCCAGGTGACGCCGGCGGCGCGGGCCTATTAGGCCCGCCTAAACCAATTGACCGTTAGCCTCCGGGGGGCGATGCTGACTTGGCTGCCTGTATTGTTGTGGAGCCTGACGATCTGACGTGACCCAGCACTCGCGTGACACCCCGCAGTTTTACCTGACGGCGCCCTCGCCCTGCCCCTATCTGCCGGGCCGGCATGAGCGCAAGGTGTTTACGCATCTGGTCGGCGACAAGGCCGGCGATCTCAACGACTTGCTGACCCATGGCGGCTTCCGCCGCAGCCAGTCGATCGCCTACCGCCCGGCCTGCGACCAGTGCCGGGCCTGCGTCTCGGTCCGGGTGGTCGCCAACGAATTCCGCCCCTCCCGCAACTTCCGCAAGGTCATGGCCCGCAACGCCGACATCATCGGCGAGCAGCGCAACGCGGTGCCGACCTCGGAGCAATATTCGGTCTTCCGCGCCTATCTCGACCGGCGCCACCGCAATGGCGGCATGGCCGACATGACGGTGCTCGACTACGCCATGATGGTCGAGGACAGCCATGTCGAGACCCGCATTATCGAATACCGCAAGCGCAACATCGACAGCGGCATCACCGGTCGCGGCGACGAGCTGATCGCCGTGGCGCTGACGGACGTGCTTAGCGACGGGCTCTCGATGGTCTACTCGTTCTTCGAGCCGTCGCAGGATGCCCGCTCCCTCGGCACCTTCATGATCCTCGACCACATCGCCCGCGCCCGCCGGCAGGGCCTTCCGTACGTCTATCTCGGCTACTGGATCGAGGGGTCCAAGAAGATGGACTACAAGGGCCGCTTCCTGCCGCAGCAGCGCCTCGCGCCCAGCGGCTGGCTGCGCGTCGAAGCCTCAGGCGAAGTGCTGTCCGAGCCGCAGGATTGAAAGTCCGGCCTCAGCCGGAGAAGGTATCGAACAGCAGCTTCACATTGAGGATCACGATCAGGCCGGCGACGATCCACGCCACTGCCGCAACCGGCACCGAAATCGCGAACGCGCCCATCTTGCGCTTGTCGGACACGAAGCGCACCAGCGGGATCACCGCGAACGGCAACTGCATCGACAGCACGACCTGGCTGAATACCAACAGCCGTGCGGTGCCGCTCTCGCCGTAGAGCGCGGCGACGACGACGACCGGGACGATCGCGATGCCCCGCGTCACCAGCCGCTGCGCCCAGTCCGGCAGCCGCAGATCGAGAAAGCCCTGCATCACGATCTGGCCGGCCAGCGTCGCGGTCACCGTCGAGTTGAGGCCGGACGCCAGCAGCGCAACAGCAAACAGCGTCGAGGCGATGCCGAGGCCGAGCAGCGGCGATAGCAGCTCGAAGGCCTGATCGATCTCGGCGACGTCGGAATGCCCGCTCTTGTGGAAGGTCGCCGCCGCCAGAACCAGGATCGCGGCATTGACGAACAGCGCCAACATCAACGCGATGGTGGAGTCGGTCGTCGCCCATTTGATCGCGTCACGGCGCCCCTCCTCGGTGCGCGGATAGGCGCGGGTCTGCACGATCGAGGAGTGCAGATAGAGGTTATGCGGCATCACCGTGGCGCCGATGATGCCGATCGCGATGTAGAGCATCTCCGGATTGGTGACGATCTCGCGCGTCGGCATGAACCCGCCGAGCACTCCGGCGATCGGCGGCGCGGCGGCGGCAATCTGGACGGCAAAGCAGACCGCGATCACGATCAACAGCGCGATCACGAAGGCTTCCAGGAATCGGAACCCGCGGTTCATCAGAAGCAGCAGCAGGAACGCGTCGAGGGCAGCCAACAGCGCGCCGCCGATCAGCGGGATACCGAACAACAGTTTCAGCGCAATTGCCGTGCCGATCACCTCGGCGAGGTCGCAGGCGATGATCGCGATCTCGCAGCCGAGCCACAGCAGGAAGTTCACCGGCCGCGAATAGGTCGCGCGGCAGGCCTGAGCCAGGTCGCGGTCGGTGGCGATGCCGAGCCTTGCCGCAAGCGCCTGCAGCAGGATCGCCATCAGGTTCGACAGCAGGATGACCGACAGCAGCGTGTAGCCGAACTTGGAGCCGCCTGCGATGTCGGTGGCCCAGTTGCCGGGGTCCATATAGCCGACCGACACCAGATAGCCCGGACCGGCAAACGCCAGCAGCCGTCGCCACCACAACCCGCCGCTGGGCACCGCGACCGTCGAGTTCACCTCGGGCAGGCTGCGCGCGTGGCCGGCGTCACCGCGCCAGCCCCCGGCGACAGCATCGGGAAGAGAAGCGGAGGATATTTGAGGCGTTCGGGCATCCATACTCCCACGATGGCCGACCCAGTCACTTAATGCAACTCATTTGCAACTGCATCTAGGCTCACGAAAATGATACCAGCTATGCGCCTTGTAAAGCACTGAGGAAGTACTTTACGTTAGATGCATGATCAAGCTGCCCGTCGAGACGCCGACCGCAACGCTGCGCTACGCCCTCGCACCCGACCCATCGGGCACCGAGGCGATCGAAGCGACGCTGGCCGCCTATGACCGGATGATGGCGATCCTGGCCGAGGTCGCCCCTGTCGGCGCCAATCTCGTCTCGCTGCACGCGCAGGCTTACGAGAGGATCCGCCGGGATACCGGCCTACCCGCGCGGCTGGTCACGCTCGGCCTGCGTGACCGCGCCGGCTACGTCCCAGGCGCTGCCGTCCGCCGGATACCGCTCGACGACAAGTTGTTCGCGATCAAGGGTCCAACTTCACTGACCATTAGCACTGTCAGCGGACGCGTCTTGGTGCCGTTCGACGTGCCGGGATATGTCTCGGGCTGGGAAAGCCCCTTCCCGGCGCATCTGATCTCGGATGGACGCGGCTACGAAATCCACATCGCCGTCAAATCCAAATCTGCACAACCGGAGGAGAAGACCATGCTTCACGAAGGCATCCTTGCGCGCATGGGCCGGCTTCTTGCCGCCATCGCAAGCCAGACCATCGACAACGCCGAGGCCAACAACAAGGTCGCGCTGGTCAAACAGGCGATCCGCGAGATCGACGCCGGCGCCGATGAGGCACGCTACGCGCTTGGCAAATCGCGCGCCGAAGAATTCCGCCTCAGGAAGCGGCGCGAAGAACTGGATACCGAAACTACGGGTCTTAACGAGAAAATTCGTCTCGCAATCGCGGAAAATCGCGAGGACCTCGCGCGCGCCGGCGTCGCACGGCAAATTGATCTGGAATCCCAGGTGATCGCGCTCGAGCGCGCGACAGATTTCATCGAGCTCGAAATCGACGAGCAGACCAAGGCCTTGCAGGCCATGCTTGGCGCACGACGTGAGGCGGAGGCGCGATTAACCGATCTCGAACAAAGTCTGATTCGAGAGGCCCAGCACGAAACCAGTCGGGGTCCAGCAGCGACCAATACACTAAGTACTGAGCGTGCCATGGCGGCGATCGCACGGGTGACCGGCGTTCCCGCTTCCAGCGTGCTCGGTGACAAGGAGCTCGACGAACTCGATCGCCTGCACCGCGAAAAGGAAATCGCGGCGCGGCTTGAAAGGATCAAGTCACAACAATGAGTGCAGTTGGCGACATTCTGCTCGCCTCCGACGTGCGGCCCTTCGCGGTCGCGGCTGCGATCATGGTGGCGCTTGGCGGTATCGAACTGCTGACCACCATGATCGGACTTTCGATCAGCGAATTCATCGGCAAGGATTTCGCGGTCGAAGCTGAGAACCACAATGCTCTCAGTGGCCTGTTTCTCTGGATCAACGCCGGACGGCTTCCCCTCCTGATCCTGATCATCCTGATACTTGGTGTGTTCTCGATCGGAGGCTTTCTGCTCCAGGGCCTGGCGCATGCCGTCGGCACCGCCATCCCCGTTTCGATTGCTGCGTTGGCCGCCGCTGCCGGCAGCATTCCCGTGATCAGGAACGCAAGCCGCGGCCTCGCCCGCATCATCCCGCGCGACGAAAGCTATGCGGTCAGCGAAAGCGACTTCGTAGGCCAAGTCGCGACCGTCTCGGTCGGCCCGCTCGATCAGGGCCTGCCCGGCCGCGTCCGTCTCAAGGATGTCTTCGGCAATTGGCACACTGTGTCGGCGCGTGCCAGCCACGATTCCCAGGCGTTGCCGGTCGGCGCCAGCGTGCTGCTGGTCGATCGCGACGCCAAAAGTTTCATTGCGATTGCCGCTCCTGCCGACCTCATTGAACAACAACAATCTTCCATCAGGGCATAACACATGTGGGAACTTGCAATACCCGTCGCCATTGGCGTCGTCGCCATCCTCGTCATCGGTCTCCTGTTCGCAAAGCTCTACAAGCGTTCGACGCGCGATGAAGCCTATGTGCGCACCGGCCTCGGCGGCCAGAAGGTCGTGCTCGACGGCGGTTCGCTCGTGCTGCCGATCTTCCACTCGACCGCCGCGGTGAATCTGAAGACGCTTCGGCTCGAAGTCGCGCGCGGCGGACCTGACTCGCTGATCACCAAAGACCGCATGCGCGTCGATATCGGCGCCGAATTCTATCTCCGCGTCAAACCCGACAGTTCGTCGATCGCGCTGGCCGCGCAAACGCTCGGCAACCGCACCAATGACGCGGCCGAGCTGCGGGAGCTGGTCGAGGCCAAGTTCGTGGACGGCCTGCGCTCGGTCGCCGCCACCATGAACCTCGAGGATCTACAAGAGCAGCGTGCCACCTTCGTCAAGGCGGTGCAGGACGCGGTCGGCGCCGACATCCAGAACAATGGTCTCGAGCTGGAATCGGTGTCGCTGACGCGGCTCGACCAGAGCGACATCAAGCATTTCAACCCAAGCAATTTCTTTGACGCCCATGGTCTGACCACCCTGACCAAGATCACCAAGGAGCGTGAGCAGGAGCGCAATCAGATCGTTCGCACCACCGAGGTGACGATCGCCCAGCAGGATCTGGTTGCGCGCCAGACCACGCTGACGATCGAGACCACCAAGCGCGACGCGGAACTGGCGCAGCAGCGCGATATCGCCAACAAGACCGCGGCGATGCGAGCGCAGACCGCGCAGGTGGAACAAACCGCCCTGCAGAACGAAGCCGAATACCGCATCCAGCAGGAACTCGCGGTCGCCAACAAGCAGACCGAAGCCAATCAAGGCCGCGACACCAGAAAGATCGAGGCCGATCTCGCCGTCAAGCGCCGTACCACCGAAATGGAGCGTGATCTGCAGATCGTGGCGCAGGAAGCCGCGATCGTCGTCGCCACCAAGAACAAGGAACAATCCGAAGCGCAGACCATCGCCGAGACCGCCCGTGCGCTGGCGATCGCGGCCGAGGAAAAAGTCATCACCGCCCGCGCTACCGAGGTTGCCGAGCGCGACAAGATCATCAACGTGATCGCCGCGCGCAAGGTCGCCGAGACCAACGCGATGCCGATCACCGTGATGGCGGAAGCTGAAAAGCAGGCTGCGGCCAACAAGGCCGAGGCCACCAACGTGCTCGCGAAAGCCGACGCCAATGCCGCAACCACCCGCGCCGCCGGCGTCAAGGCGCTCGGCGAGGCGGAAGCCGGAGTCGCGACGTTGAAGGCGGAAGCGCGCAACAGGCTGAGCCCCACGATGATCGACTACGATCTCAATCTCGCGCGCATCAACATCATCCCGAGCGCGCTCGCCGAAGCGGTCAAGCCGATCGAGAAGATTTCCGATATCCGGATCTTCGACACCGGCGGCCTGCTCGGCCGCGGCGGCAACGGCGCAGTCAATGGCAGCGGCAATGGCGGCCTTGGGCTCGGCGACGGCCTCGCCGCGCAGCTGCTGTCGGTCTCGGCATTCAAGCCGATGATCGACAAGATCCTTTCCGAGGCGGGTTTCCCGGCCGGACCTGATGCACTGACCAGCCTGACCAGCGCGCTCGCGCAACGGAAAGCCGAGGTCCCTGTAGAAGCGCCCACGAGCGGCGACCATATCCCGCCAACATCGCTGGCCGGCACGATCACGGGCCATCTAGCCGCGAGTCCCAAATCGCCATGACGGACTGAACAGGCTTTGACCGTGGGATTGAAGAGGCCCGTCGCAATTCTGCGGCGGGTCTCTTTGTTGTCGGGAAACGGGTGGGATCGAGCGTCTTCCGATCACACACTATGGCCAGATCGAATTTCACAGGATTCCGCTATGTCCGCCGACACGACACCTTCGCTACCCGCCACCTTCAACCGCCTGGCCTGGTCCAACCTCGCCGCGCAATCGGCCGAGCAGGTTGCACTTGCAGCCGCGCCGATTGTCGCCGTGCTGGTGCTCGGTGTCGGCGAAGGTCAGACCGGTATGCTCCAAACGGCACTGACGCTGCCCTTTATCCTGTTCGCGATCCCCGCGGGCCTGCTCGCCGACCGCGTCTCACGGCGTTGGGTGATGGCAGGTTCCGAGGCGATGCGGGCAGCCGCGCTCGCGGCGATCCTGGCGCTGCTTTGGCTAGGCCTGATGACGCTGCCATTGCTCGCTTTGCTCGGCTTCATCGCGGTCTGTGGCACGGTCGCCTACAGCGTCGCCGCACCCGCGCTGGTGCCGTCGCTGGTGACGCCAAAACAATTGCCGGCGGCGAACGCCCGCATCGAACTCGCACGCACAATCGCGTTTGCCAGCGGGCCCGCGCTCGGCGGCGTGCTGGTCGGCTGGCTCGGCGCAGCACCCGCGTTCGGTTTCGCCGCGGCGCTGTCGGCGATCGCGGTCGTGCTGCTGGCCGGCATCTATGAGCCGGCGCGCCAGCCCGCGCCGCAGCGCCATCCGCTGCAGGACATCAAGGAAGGCGCCGCCTTCGTGCTGCATCACCCATTGCTGCGGCCGGTGTTCATCACCCAGTTCATCTTCAATACCGCCTCGTTCCTGCTGCTCGCCGTGTTCGTGCCCTATGCCGTGCGCCATCTCGGACTCACGGCAATCGGCGTCGGTACGACGCTGGCGATGTACGGCGTCGGCATGGTGGTCGGCGCGCTGCTTGCGACCCGCGTGATGCGTCGGCTGGCGTTCGGCACCGTGATCGGGCTCGGCCCGGTGACCGGTTTCGTGGCTGCAGCCGTGATGGCGCTGACGACATGGTTTCCGTCGCCGCTGCTCGCGGGCCTCGGCTTCTTCCTGCTCGGTGTCGGCCCGATCCTGTGGGTGATCTCGACCACCACGCTGCGGCAATCGGTGACGCCGCCTTCGCTGCTCGGCCGTGTCTCGGCGATCAACATCATGAGCTACGGCGCCCGCCCGATCGGCTCCGCGCTCGGCGCGGTTGTCGGCGGCCTCTACGGCGCCGAAGCCTGCCTCTACCTTGCGGCCGCGATCTTCGCCGCCCAGGCGCTGGTGATCCTGATGTCACCAGCGGTGTCGCTGACGCGGCAGCCCGAGATGGTCGGTGAGCCGGCGCGGTGTTGATCAGCTCGCCAGATACCGCTCATACTTGCCGCCGACAACTTCGTCGGCGGCAATCGCCGGATCGAGCGTGTAGAGATCCTGCGCGTCGCTGATACCGCGCAGAACGAAGCGACCGGTCGAGACGAGATGGCTTCGTCCCACGGCATCGAGCCCGGCGCGGAAGGCGGTCGACGTCAGCAAATCGCGGTCGACCGAGGCGCACATCGAAGCAATCCGGCTGACCTCGTTGACGGTAGGTCCGACCACCGTGAAATCGAGCCGGTCCTCGCTGCCGATATTGCCATAGAAGACATGGCCGACATGGAGGCCAACATAGGCCGTCGTGGTCGGCCGCCCCTCGCCGGCGCGGCGGGCGTTCAGCGCGTCCAGGTTGCGGCGGAACTGATGCTCGGCGCGCAGCGCCCCGCGCTTGGCGATCGCCATGTTCTCGTTGGTGAACATCGCCAGCACGCCGTCGCCGATCAGCTTCAGCACCTCGCCGCCGGCGTCGTGGATCGCGTCGATCGAGGCCTGCGCATAATCGTTGAGGAATGGAATGATCTCGTCGGGCCCGATGCTCTCGCTGATCGCAGTCGAGCCGCGGACGTCGGAGTACCACAGCACGGCCTTGATCTTCTCGGTGGTGCCGCGCTGCATGCGTCCGCGCAGCACCTGCTCCGCGGTGTCGCGGCCGAGATAGACCCGCCCGAGCGTGCGGGCGATCTCGACCTGCGCCGCCGACTTGACCGCAAGCCCGAGCGCCGGCACCAGGTCGCGCAACGCAGCCATGTGGTTCTCGTCGAACCCATCCGAATGCCGCGTGGTCCAGTAGGAATAGAAGCAATCCATCTCCCCGATCGTGCCGGCTTCGCCGAAGCGGTGCACGAAGGCCGCCATATGCTTGTAACCCTTTTCCGCGAGTTCGCCGATCACCGAAAAATCGAGCGAGGCAGAGTCGGCGAGATCGATCAACATCTCCTCGTGGCCGTTTTCGAGCATGTGATAGAAGGCCGACCGCCGCCAGTTCTGGTTGGCGTCGCCCGTGCTGGTCGAGCCGTATTCGAAGACATCGGCCTCGTTGGTCACGCCGTCGTTCCAGCGGAAGCCGCGCCCCTCGAAGATCGGATGCAGCGTATCGATAAAGACGATCGCACGCGACAACGGCATGCCCGCGGCCCGGCAGCGCTCGCAGAAGCCGCGCAGGAGATCATTTTCGGGCAGGCCCGTCAGACCCTGGCGGACCAGCCAATTCATCAGGCGCAATCGGGGCGTCAGTTCCATGAGCGGATTATGCCGGGCAATTCGTGCAGGAGGAAGACTTGTCGTTGCATGCCAACCCCAAGCGTGACGGGCGAGCGTGGGACAGATGCGGACGCCAATATGACAATGCAAGCCCTGCCAACTCACGATTCCGCACAGGACACGCGGCTCGAACCGAGCTGTGATTTCCGGCTTCCCTTTGCGGCAGCTTTCGCGCACAAAACGGCATGGACAACGAGACCGACCCGCCCACCCCTATCCGACGCTTCATGCAATGGGCGACCACCCCGCCGCAATCCTATGGGGTCTATCTGGTCGCCCTGATCCTGATCTTCACCGCGTCGTTCTACGCCGGCAGCCTGAAGCCGAAGCACACCCCCGCGCCGCCGGCGCCAACCGCACCCTCCGCGCCGCACAGTTAGCCTGTCGTCCCAGGTCGCTGTGGGCCGCAGCGTATTGCGCCTTACACCAGCTCCGCCGGTGCCAGCCGGCAGGTCTCGCTGCTGATCTCGACCTGCAGCGTCGCGTGATGGATGCTGAAGCGGTGCGACAGCTCGGCGCAGACATGGTGCAGGAAGGCGTCGTCATGGCCGCCGGGGCGGACCAGATGCGCGGTCAGCGCGGTCTCACTGGTGCTCATCGCCCAGATGTGCAGATCGTGAACCTCGGTGACGCCCTCGATCGTCGCCAGATAGTCCCTGACGACCTTGAGATCGATGCCCCTGGGCACCGCGTCGAGCGCCAGATTGACGCTGTCGCGCGCCAGCTCCCAGCCGCTCACCAGCACGACCACGGCGATGGCGAGGCTGATCGCCGGATCGAGCCACTGCCAGCCGGTCGCCATGATCAGCAGCGCGGCGACGACGACACCGAACGAGACGCCGGCGTCCGCCGCCATATGAAGATAGGCACCGCGAACATTGAGGTCCGAATCGCGGCCACGCATGAATAACAATGCCGTGCCGCCGTTGATGAGGATACCGAACGCCGCGACCCAGACCACGGTCCAGCTCGCCACCTCCGCCGGCTCGCGAAAACGGTTGATCGCCTCGACGGCGATGCCGCCGACCGCGATCAGCAGCAGCCCGGCATTGAACAAGGCGGCCAGGATCGACGCGCGGCGATAGCCGTAGGTATGGGTGTCGGTCGGCCGCTTGCCCGCCAGCCACGCCCCGCCCCAGGCCAGCAACAACGCAATCACGTCGGAGAGATTGTGAACGGCATCCGACACCAGCGCCAGCGAGTTGGCGGAATAGCCGAAAACCAGTTCCGCCACGACAAACGCCGAATTCAGCGACGCGCCGATCGCAAACGCCGTGCCGAAACTGGCGGGCGCGTGGCTATGCCCGGCATGACCATGGGAATGAGAATGGTCGTGATCGTTGTGATGGTCGTGATCGTGATTGTGCGCCATGGCAGCGTTATAGCGCGGCGAAATATGGATACTATCACACCACGCGCGCCGAAACCGTAGCCCGGACGGAGCTATCCGGGCTACGATTCAGCTACTCCACGCCGCGGTTGAACTTGTTCGACTTCGGCAGGCCGTGCGCGAGCCGGCCGGCATCAGCGCGGTTGCCGCGCCAGTCGGCCAGTTCCTTTATAGTCATTCTGTGCTCGCGGCCCGCGGAATCCTTCCAGGTCAGGCCGGCCTTGGCATCGAACACCGCGACATCGGAGAGCGACGCGCTGGTGTATTTCTGCAGCCGCACGCCGCGGCCGCGCGCCATTTCCGGCACATCGTCGAGGCCAAACACCACCATCTTGTGATTGGTGCCGATCACGGCGACAGTATCGCCGACCACAGTCGTGATGGCACAAGCCTCGTTCGGCATCTCGACATTGAGCACCTGCTTGCCCTTGCGGGTGTTGCCGACGCAGTCCTCTTCCTTGACGACAAAACCCTGACCCTCGCTGCTCGCGATCAGGAACTTGCGCTCGCCCTTGTTGACGAACAGCGAGACGATCGACGCGTCCTGCTCCAGCTCGATGTGCATGCGGATCGGTTCGCCATGGCCGCGGCCGCCCGGCAATTTTGCGACGTCGAGCGAATAGAATCTGCCGTTGGTGGCAAACAGCAGCAGCTTCGAGGTGGTCTCGGCGAAGAAGGCGTGTTCGAGCTTGTCGTCGGTCTTGAAGGCAAGGCCCGAGAGATCCTCGACATGGCCCTTCAGCGTCCGCACCCAGCCCTTCTCGGAGATCACGATGGTGCACGGCTCGCGCTCGACGAAGGCTTCCTCGATCGCGGCGAGATCATGCTCGGGCGCGTCGGCAAAGGTGGTCCGGCGCTTGCCGAGCGGTGTCTTCGGCCCGAAAATGTCGCGGACCTTGGTGACCTGCTCGCCGACCTTGGACCATTGCTGGGCCTCGGAGCCGAGCAGGCCTTCGATGCCCTTCAGCTCCTTGCGCAGATCCTTCTCCTCGCCCTGAATCTCCATTTCATCGAGCCGGCGCAAATTGCGCAGGCGCATGTTGAGGATGGCCTCGGCCTGAACTTCGGTGAGCTTGAACGCCTTGATCAACGCCGGCTTGGGCTCGTCCTCGGTGCGGATGATCTTGATCACCTTGTCGAGGTTCAGATAGGCGATCAGCTGGCCGCCCAGAATCTCGAGCCGATGTTCGATTTGACCCTTGCGGAAGTTGGAGCGGCGGATCAGCACATCGCGCAGATGGTCGAGCCATTCGCGCAGGCACTCGGCAAGGCCGACCACCTTCGGGATACGGCCCTTGATCAGCACGTTGAGGTTCAGCGAGATTTTGCTTTCCAGCTCGGTCAGCCGGAACAGCGATTCCATCATCAAGGCAGGATCGACCGCGCGCGATTTCGGCTCGATGACGAGGCGGATGTCCTCCGCCGATTCATCGCGGACGTCGCCGACCAGCGGCAACTTCTTCTCGTTGAGGAGCTCGGCGATCTTCTCGACCAGCCGCGACTTCTGCACCAGCCACGGAATTTCGGTGATGACGACGATCCAGGTGCCGCGGGCCCCTTCCTCCTGCGTCCAGCGCGAGCGGGTGCGGAACGAGCCGCGGCCGGTGGTGTAGGCCTCGATGATCGATTCCTTGGAATCGACGACGATGCCGCCGGTCGGGAAGTCCGGACCCTTGACCCATTTCAGCAGCGCCTTCGACTTGGCGTCGGGCTTCTCGATCAGATGCAGCGCGGCGTCGCAGAGTTCGGCGACGTTGTGCGGCGGGATCGAGGTCGCCATACCGACTGCGATGCCTTGCGAGCCGTTGGCGAGCAGGTTCGGGAAGCCGCCCGGCAGCACCACCGGCTCTTTGGTCTGGCCGTCGTAATTGGGGCGGAATTCGACGCCGTCCTCGTCGATGCCATCAAGCAGCAGCCGCGCAACCTCGGTCATGCGCGCTTCGGTGTAGCGGTAGGCGGCGGGATTATCGCCGTCGATATTGCCGAAATTGCCCTGGCCGTCGACCAGCGGATAGCGCGAGGAGAAATCCTGCGCCAGCCGCACCATGGCGTCATAGATCGCCTGGTCGCCATGCGGATGGAACGAGCCCATCACGTCGCCGACGATTTTGGCCGATTTCTTGAACGCGGTGCCTGGATCGAGCCGCAACAGCCGCATCCCGTAAAGGATACGCCGATGCACCGGCTTCAGCCCGTCGCGGGCGTCCGGCAATGCGCGGTGCATGATGGTCGAGAGCGCGTAGGCGAGATAGCGCTCCTCGAGCGCATCGCGCAGTCCGACCTCATGGATTTCAGCCGGCTCTTCCGGCGGTACCTGTCGTTTTCCCATGGGGAGGCGTTAAACCCTGGCGGTGAATCGGGCAAGCCGCGAATCACCGGCAATTTAGGTTGCGAATCGGGCTTACGGAACCGCGGCCCGCGGCCGCGGCTTCGTCACGGCGTTGATAAATCCGTCGCGGGCGTCGGAATGGCCCTGCCCGCGTGGCTCCAGCACATTGCGGAGCAGGAACATGCCGGTGATCTGGAAGCCATCGCGCAGATCCTGCTCCGAGAGGGCATTCGCGCCGCCCTCGCCTTCGCGCAGAAAGGCTGGCAACGGCAGCAGGCGGTCTTGCCACGGCGCGCCGGCCGCGCGCGACACGGCGCCGCCCGATTTGGGCGAGACGTAGACCAGTTCGGTCGTCGCACCCGTAGCGGCGCAATTGTCCAGATCGAGCCCGAAGCCGAGTTCGGCGAGCATCGCGAGCTCGAACCGGATCAGATGTACTGCGGCAGTGCCGGCGTCGTCGAAATCGTCGAGCGTTCCCTGCAGCATCTCGTAGATGTCTTGATGCGGATCGCGCTCCGGCAACAGCCTGGCCAGCGCGGCCAGATGCGTCACGCCATAGACCGCGTGCGACGAGGCGAGCAGCGTCGCCGCACGCAGCCTGGTGCCCTCCAGCGCGTACATGCCGAGATGCTCGTCGAGCCGCGCCCGCCACACTGCAGTGACGCTGTTGCCGGGCTGCAGCAGCGGCCGCATCCGCGAGCCGGCGCCGCCGCGCACCAGGCCGAGATGGCGGCCGTGCTCACGCGTCAAGAGCTCGACGATGGCGGAAGATTCGCCATGCCGCCGCACCCCCAGCACGATGCCTTCGTCGGTCCATTCCATGAAAGAGAGATTACAGGATTCCAGCGCACCGCGCAGTCATCATGCGCCGTCATTTCGAGGGCAGGCGCGCTTACAGTATTTCGGAATATTGGAAGTGTAACGCCGAGTTGCCCGACGTGTCAAGTTGCCTGGACGAGCGCCGGCCGCCAACGGCTACTTTGCATGGGGTTGTTTTCGATATTTTGGCAGTGCGCCCTGCGACGGGTCGTCATTCCGCCAACCTCATGCGTTGAACCAGCCCTGCGCGTCGCCGGTGAAGGAGAAATACAGCCCGGCCGCGGTCACGATGCAGGACACCACCTCGATGCCGCTGTCGAGCTCCAGGCCGAGGTCCCCGATCACCTGCACCAGCGAGATCACCGACAGCACCAGCGCTGCAACCAGCGCCCAGCGTGGCCAATTCTTGCGGCGCTGCGCGGCAAGCCAGACGAAATACATCAAGACCAGGATCATGACACCCGCTATCAGCGTGTCGCCCGTGATCATCTGTTCGGTCCTCGCCTCGGTCGGCGTGCGGTCCGCAAGCGCAACCGACAGCGCGTCCAGCGTCAGCGACGAGTAGAGCAGCGCTTCAAACCAAAACACGTTTCTGGGCAGGTTCATCGCAGACGCCGACTCTTATTCTTTGGGGAATTCAAGTCCAATTTCCCTATAGCGCTCAGGATCGTCGCCCCAGTTCTCGCGCACCTTGACGAACAGAAACAGATGCACGGTGACGCCCGTGATCTCCGCAAGTTCGGCGCGCGCCTGCGCGCCGATCGACTTGATTGTCGCGCCGCCCTTACCGAGCACGATCTTACGCTGGCTTTCGCGCTCGACAAAGATCGTCTGCTCGATCCGGATCGACTTGTCCTTGCGGTCCTTCCAGCTGTCGGTCTCGACCGTCGACTGGTACGGCAATTCCTGATGCAGATGACTGTAGATCTTCTCCCGCGTGATCTCCGCCGCCAGGTGCCGCATCGGAGCATCCGACATCTGGTCCTCGGGATAGAGGAACGGGCCCGGGGGCACCAGCTTCGCCAGTGTCTCGCGCAGAACGGCAACACCGTCGCCCGACAACGCCGAGATCATGAACGTCTGCTCGAAGCGCACGCGCTCGTTGGCTGTCTGCGCCATCGCCAGCAGCTTTTCGCGCTGAACGAGATCGACCTTGTTGAGCACCAGGATCTTCGGATGCGCGACGGTTTCGAGCTTGCTCAAGATCGCGTTCGCCTCTTCATTGAGACCCGACTTGGCATCGAGCAGCACGCAGACCAGATCGGCGTCATGGGCGCCGCTCCAGGCAGTCGACACCATGGCGCGGTCAAGCCGGCGCTTCGGCGCGAAGATGCCGGGCGTGTCGACCAGGACGATCTGTGCGTTGCCCTCGATCACGATGCCGCGGATCAGCGCGCGCGTGGTCTGCACCTTGCGCGAGACAATCGTGACCTTGGAGCCGACCAGCGCATTGACCAGGGTCGACTTCCCGACATTGGGGGCGCCGATCAGCGCGACGAAGCCGCAGCGCGTCGCCCGTGCTTCCGCTTCCGCTTTCACTTCATCAGTCATTGGTGCCGACGCCTTCACGCTCGATCATTGCGGAGGCCGCCGCCTTCTCGGCCGCGCGCTTGTTGCCGCCGAGGCCTTCAGCGGACATCAGTCCCGGCAGGTCGACGGCGACGCGGAATTGTGGATCGTGGTGCGGGCCGGTGCGCTCGACCTCGCGATAGACCGGCGTCGGCAGTCCCTTGCCCTGTGCCCATTCCTGCAACACAGTCTTGGGGTCGCGCAGCGGCCGCCGGAGCTTGTGCATCCGTTCGGTCCAGTTGCGCTCGACGAATTGCTGCGCAGCCTCGTAGCCGCCGTCGAGATAGATTGCGCCGATCACGGCCTCGCAGATGTCGCCGAGCACAGACTTGCGAAGCCTTGCGCCCTCGACCGCCTTGACCATGCCGAGCTTGATGTCCTCGAGCAGTCCGAGCGTCTTGGCGACATCGGCGCAACTCTCCTTGCGGACGAGATCGGCGAGCCGCTTCGACAGTTCGCCCTCATCGGCCTTCGGGAAGGCGCGGAACAGCATGTCGGAGACGATCAGCCCGAGCACGTGATCGCCGAGGAATTCCAGCCGCTGGTAGCTGTCGGCGCGGTTGCGGGTGGCGGGCTTCAGCGCCGAAACGTGGGTGAACGCGGTGGTCAGCAGCACGAGATCGGAGAACTTGTATCCGATGCGCCCCTCGGTGCCCGCGATCGCGGCCTTCTCGTCCGCAGCCTTGGTGGCCTTGCTGCGCCGCTTCTTCGGCGCGGCTTCTCCGCCGGCGTCAGGCTTCTGGCTCGGCTCGCCGGGTGGCGGTTGATCCTTGATGATTGATGTCTCGTCGTTCATCGCACGATGGAGAATATGCGGCTCCACCGCACGGCGGTGGGCCAGCGCCAGAACATCCAGGCGTGTTCGCCCTCGGCAATCGAGAAGAAGATCATCTGGGCCCGTCCGACGATGTTCTCGAGCGGCACGTAGCCGACCGCGGACAGCACCCGGCTGTCGGTCGAATTGTCGCGGTTGTCTCCCATCATGAAGAAGTGGCCTTCCGGCACCGTGTAGACGTTGGTGTTGTCGTAGAAGCCGTTGTCGACGCAATCCAGCGTCTCATAGGTGACGCCGTTCGGCATCGTCTCCTTCCAGCGCTTGACCCTGGCGGTGGCATCCGAGCCGCAGGGGTCCTCGCCGACAAAATCGCTCAATCGCTCGCGCTGGACCGGGATATCATTGATGTAGAGGAGCCCCTCCTTCATCTGGATGCGGTCACCCGGCAGGCCGATCACGCGCTTGATGTAGTCGGTGGAGTCGTCCTTGGGCAGCCGGAACACGACAATGTCGCCGCGATTCGGGTTGGAGCCGAAAATGCGCCCCGAAAACACCGGCGGTGACAGCGGGATCGAGTAGTGGCTATAGCCGTAGGAGTATTTCGAGACGAAGAGATAGTCGCCGACCAGCAGCGTCGCCTTCATCGATCCCGACGGGATGTTGAACGGCTGGAACAGGAAGGTGCGGATAACGAGCGCGATCAGAAGAGCGTGGATGACGACGCGGATGGTTTCGCCCAAGCCGCTGTCAGATTTGGTCCCGGTGGTCACGCTCATTGCTTTCCCAATTCCCACAGGCCTGGCGCCCGCGTGGTGGCAGAACGTTCTCTTCACGCGAAGCACTCGCCCTTCGCGCGACGAAAATGGCCTTGATTCTGATCTTGAGGGCAAATTCCGGCGTAAGCCCGAATCCGCGTCTCGCTCGATTTTAAACCCTGCGGCGTTTTAGACGGTTGTTCGCGGGCGCGCAATCAATCGCCGGGTAAAAACTTCGCAATCCATTGAAATGTCAACGATTTTTAGTTTTTCCGGAGTTTTCGACCGTACTCCGGGCCGCCGGCCTCATTTGCCGGGGGCAACCGCCGAAATTATGACGAAGGCCTGCGCCAACGGCCAATCGTCGGTTATCGACAGGTCGATCCGGGCTTCCATGCCCTCGGGCGTCAGCTTTCTGAGCCGTTCCAGCGCCCCGCCGGTCAGTTGCATGGTCGGTCGCCCCCCCGGCAGGTTCACCACGCCCATGTCCTTCCACCACACCCCCTGGCGGATGCCGGTGCCGAGCGCCTTGGAACAGGCCTCCTTGGCCGCAAAGCGCTTGGCATAGGTTGCGACCACCATCTTCTCATTATTGGCGCGGCGCATCGCCTTGGCGCGCTCGGCATCGGTAAAGATGCGATCGAGGAACCGCTCGCCATGGCGCTCGATCACCTTGGCGACCCGGGTGATGTCGATCAGGTCGGAGCCGATGCCGATGATCATGCGCTGACAGCGCCTTCCGCCTTGGCGCGCCCGCGGTCCATCGCCGCGCGCATGACGCGAACGGTCTCGGCGATGCCGACGAACAGCGCCTCGCCGATCATGTAGTAACCGATGTTGAGCTCCCGGATCTCAGCGAGCGCCGAGATCGTCTCTGATGTCTCATAGTCGAGGCCGTGGCCGGCATGGACCTCGAGCCCGGCCGCATGCGCGAGCTTCGCCCCCTCGACGATGCGCTTCCACTCGGTGGCGGCCTTGTCCTTGTGGCCGTCGACCACGGCATCGCACCAGCCGCCGGTGTGGAGCTCGATCACCGGCGCCTTCAGTTTCGCGGCCATCTCGATCTGCCTGGGATCGGCGGCGATGAACAGCGACACCCTGATGCCGGCGTCGCTGAGCCGCGCGATGAAGGGCGCGAGCGCATTGTGCTGGCCGACCACATCGAGGCCGCCTTCGGTGGTGAGCTCCTGGCGCCGCTCCGGCACCAGGCAGACGGCGTGCGGCTTGGTGGCCAGCGAAATCCGCAGCATGTCGTCGGTCGCCGCCATCTCGAAATTCAGCGGCTTCGATATCTCGGCCTTTAGCCGCGTCATGTCCTGGTCGCGGATATGGCGGCGATCCTCGCGCAAATGCGCGGTGATGCCGTCGGCGCCGGCCGCGATGGCGGCAAGCGCGAGCCGCACCGGATCAGGCCGCGCGCCGCCACGCGCATTGCGCAGGGTGGCCACATGATCGACATTGATGCCGAGGCGGAGCGGAGGCGCTTTGGACATTCTCTGACCTGCAAATTCAATCAGCCAAGCGTGGGCACGTCCCGCGCATGCATCATTCCTGAAAGACGGGTTGCCGAATCAGGGCCGGCAACGACGACGACCTACCCCAAGCAACTACCCATTGACGCGCTCGACCCGTGCGACGACGGCCTTGGCGCGCAACTGCAAGATGATAGCGCTGAGATGCTTGAGGTCATAGACCTCCAGATCGATGGTCAGCTCCGTGAAATCGGGGGAGCGGCGCGACATGTGGATGTTGTCGATATTGCCGTCATGCTCGGCGATCACGGTGGCGATCTGGGCCAAACTGCCAGGCTCGTTGACATTGTGGATCAGGATCCGCGCCGGGAAACGCTGCGGCATGGTCTCGTCGATGTCCCAGCGCACGTCGAGCCAGCGCTCCGGCTCCTCCTCGAAATCCTTCAGCGCCGGCGACTGGATCGGATAGATCGTGATCCCCTCGCCCGGCGTGACGATGCCGACGATGCGATCGCCCGGCACCGCGCCGCCATTCGGCGCGAACTTCACCGGCAGATCGGAATTGATGCCGCGTACCGGGATCACCGAGGCGGCGCGCGCCGGATGCGGCGGCGTCTGCGTCTTGAGCTTGGCGACAAGGCCCTTCTTGGCGCCGTAACGCACCAGCCGCTCTTCCTTGTAATCGGGATACATCGCGCGCGCGACGTCGGACGCCTTGATCTCGCCCCGCCCGACCGAGGCCATCACATCCTCGATCGAGGCGCGCGCCAGCCGCGGCAGCGCGCCCTTCAGCTTGTCGTCGGCATATTCGATCTTGGCGCGGGCAAACAGGCGGTCGACGATGCGGCGGCCGAGGCCGGCATACTGGTCGCGCACCGCGTCGCGGGTGGCGCGCCGGATCGCGGCGCGCGCCTTGCCGGTGACGGCGAGTACTTCCCAGGCCGATGGCGGCGCCGACTGCGCCTTCGAGGTCAAGACCTCGACCTCGTCGCCATTCTGCAGCTCGGACGACAGCGGCGCGAACTTGCCGTTGATCTTGCAGCCCACCGCGCTGTGGCCGACCGCGGTGTGCACCGCATAGGCGAAGTCGATCACATTGGCCTTGCGCGGCAGCGCGATCAGCTTGCCCTTCGGGGTGAAGCAGAACACCTGGTCGTGGAACAGTTCGAGCTTGGTATGCTCGAGGAATTCCTCCGGGTTGGCGCTGTCCGAGAGGATGCCGATGGTATGGCGCAGCCAGGCGAAGGCGTTGGATTCGTGCTTCAGCCGCTCGTGCGGCGAACCCGCCCCCTCCTTGTAGAAGGCGTGCGCGGCGATGCCGAACTCGGCGATCTGGTTCATGTCCTCGGTGCGGATCTGCAACTCGACGCGCTGCTTGCCCGGCCCGATCACGGTGGTGTGGATCGAGCGGTAGTCGTTCTGCTTCGGCGTCGAGATGTAATCCTTGAAGCGTCCCGGCACGACCGGCCAGGTCGTGTGCACGACGCCGAGTGCGCGGTAGCAGGCGCTGACATCGTCGAGGATGACGCGGAAGCCGTAGATGTCGGAGAGCTGCTCGAAGCCGATCGACTTGCGCTCCATCTTGGTCCAGATCGAAAATGGCTGCTTGCGACGGCCGAACACCCGCGCGGTGATGCCGTTCTTCAGCAGGTTCTTCGAGAGCTGGGTCTCGATCTCGCCGATCAGGTTGCGGTTGCGGTCGGCCAGCCCATCGAGCCGCTGCTTGACCACCGCATAGGCCTCGGGATCGAGCACGAAGAACGACAGGTCCTCCAGCTCCTCGCGCATTTCCTGCATGCCCATGCGGCCGGCGAGCGGCGCATAGATGTCGAGCGTCTCCTCGGCGATGCGGCGCCGCGAGGCCGGCGGCACGAACTCCAGCGTGCGCATGTTGTGCAGGCGGTCGGCGAGCTTGACCAGTAGCACGCGGACGTCGTCGGCGATCGCAAGCAGCAGCTTGCGCAGATTCTCGGCCTGCTTGGCTTCGCGCGACACCAGCTCGAGCCGCTTCAGCTTGGTCAGGCCCTCGACCAACGCGCCGATCTCGTGGCCGAAGACATGGTCGATCTCGGCCCGTGTCGCCTCGGTGTCCTCGATCGTGTCGTGCAGCAGGGCTGCGACGATCGTCGCGTCGTCGAGCTTGAGGTTGGTGAGGATAGCGGCGACCTCGAGCGGATGCGAGAAATAGGGATCGCCGGAGGCGCGGGTCTGGGTGCCATGCGCCTTCATCGCGTAGACATAGGCGCGATTGAGCAGATCCTCGTTGGTGTCGGGGTTATAGGAGCGGACGCGATCGACGAGGTCATATTGCCGCATCATCCGCGCCCTCGGCTTGGCCGGCTTCTCCGCCGGGGGCGAAGCCGGTGCCACCGCGACCGCTTCGGTCGCAGCTTGCATCTGGCTGGTACTGCGGCGTCGATACGCCATGAACTTGATGCCTCTCCCGCGGGCAAAACGGCCCCTTCACTCAATCTAGTGCGCCTTCGGATGAAGCAGCACCCCACGCGGGACCAAAACCGTTCAATTTCCCGCGTCCGTACAGGACGCATCGTAACGGCCAAATTGTCAACAAAAGCAAAGGCCCGGAGATTGCTCCGGGCCTTTGCCAAATCTGTCTGAAAGCGGGACCTGAGCGTCCCCCTTGGGGGCCCGGCTTTATTCGTCTTCCTCGGGCTGCTCTTCCGGGGGCGCCAGGCCTTCGAGGCCCTTCAACAGCTCTTCCTCGGTCATGCGCTCAATGGCAACTTCGGTGTCATCGGCATCGACGCTGGCGCCGGCGGAACCGATCAGCGGCACAGTGTCGGGTTCGGGCTCGTCGACCTCGACGAACTTCTGCAGGGAGTGCACGAGTTCCTCGCGCAGATCTCCCGGCGAGATCGTGGAGTCGGCGATCTCCCGCAACGAAACGACGGGATTCTTGTCGTTGTCGCGATCAACCGTGAGTTGTGAGCCTGAAGAGATCATCCGGGCGCGGTGGGCTGCCAGCAGGACGAGGTCGAAGCGATTGTCGACCTTATCAATGCAATCTTCGACGGTGACGCGAGCCATATCGAGGCGCTCCGTGGTAAAAGGGACCGAACATGTTGGTTATGAGGGTTAGTTATAGGGCCGGCCGTCGTTTCGCAAGGCAAAATTTGTGATTTGCCTTCCTAACAGGCTCTGATAACCCCGTGCATAGGGGCCAGAATGGCCGGAGCGTCTGACGACATGGCCTGGTTGCCGTCCCAGACAAGTAAATCTCTTCATTGCAATGTCAAAAGTCTAGGCTTTTTGCCCTCGCCTCACCATAATTGCGGTGGTGACTGTCGTGGGGAAAGATTCACCGAACTTTAGGCAGCAACGCAGGAAATTGCGCGCGGTCGGTCGCCGGTGCGCTAAGAACACTAACAACCACGCGAGAACACTTTGATGTCGTCACCTGTTTCCAACAAGATCGCGCTCTTCATCGACGGAGCCAATCTTTACGCTACCGCAAAGACGCTAGGCTTCGACATCGATTACAAGCGCCTTCTCAAGGAATTCCAGAGCCGGGGCACGCTGCTGCGCGCATTCTACTACACGGCGATCATCGAGGATCAGGAGTATTCGTCGATCCGTCCGCTGATCGACTGGCTCGACTACAACGGCTACACCGTCGTCACCAAGGCGACCAAGGAATTCATCGACGCCAGCGGCCGCCGCAAGGTCAAGGGCAACATGGACATCGAGCTCGCCGTCGATGCCATGGAACTGGCCGAACATGTCGACCAGATCATCCTGTTCTCCGGCGACGGCGACTTCCGTTCGCTGGTCGAGGCGGTGCAGCGCCGCGGCGTCCGCGTCACTGTCATCTCCACCATCGCCAGCCAGCCGCCGATGATCGCCGACGAATTGCGCCGCCAGGCCGACGTCTTTACCGATCTCGTGGAGCTGCAATCCAAGCTTGGCCGCGACCCCTCCGAGCGTCCGGCGCCGCGCGAGCCGCGCCATCATGCCCCGCAATTCCTGCAGCGCGCCCCCACCACCGTGGCAGCGCCACGGGGGGCCGATGACGATTTCGACGAGTAGTCTCGTCACCGCTGCCACCGCACCCGATCGCAATTGCCAGCTCTGTCCACGGCTGGCCGACTTCCGCGCGCAGACCCGCACGCGGGAGCCGGGCTGGTTCAACGCGCCGGTGGAGTCGTTCGGCGACGCCAATGCGCGGCTCTTGATCGTCGGACTTGCACCGGGCATGCAGGGCGCCAACCGCACCGGCCGCCCGTTCACCGGGGACTACGCCGGCGACCTGCTCTACGCGACCCTGCTCGAATATGGCTTTGCCAGCGGCGTCTATCAGGCGCGGCCGGACGACGGCATGAAGCTGGTCGACTGCCGGATCAGCAATGCGGTGCGGTGCGTGCCGCCGCAGAACAAGCCGCTGCCTGTCGAGATCAACACCTGCCGGCAATTCCTCGCCGCGACCATCGCCGCGATGGAGCGAGTGCGCGCGATTGTGCTGCTCGGCCGCATCGCCCACGAATCAACGTTGAGGGCACTAGGGATTCGGTTGGCCGCTGCGCCCTTTAAGCACGGTGCCATGCATATAGCCGGCCCGTACAAGCTCTACGACAGTTACCATTGCTCGCGGTACAACACGAACACGGGCGTGCTGACGACCGACATGTTCCGCAATGTGTTCGCTACCGTACGGAAGGACCTCGGCTAGGTCTTTTTCGGCTAAGTTTTTTGTGGATTGCGCTTCAGCCAATCCAGCACGTCGCCCGCATTCCGGTCGGGCGGAAACACCGGATAGAACACGTGCGTGATGCGCGCGTCGTCGATCACAAGCGCGAGCCGCTTGATCAGCGTCAGCCCCGCAACCGACATCGTCGGCAGCTTCAATGCACGCGTCAGTTGCAACGCCTCGTCCGACAGCACCGGGAACGGCAGATGCAGCCGCGACGCCATCTCGGTCTGGTAGTCATTGCTCTGCGTCGACAGGCCGAACACCTCCGCCGCGCCGGCCGCCTTCAGCTCGGCGAACAGGTCGCGGAATGCGCAGGTCTGTGGCGTGCAGCCGCGCGCACCGGGGATCATATCCCAGTCATCGACCAACCCGATCTTGCCGGGCTCGCCGGTCCGCGGATAGCCGAACACGACGGTGCGGCCCTTCAACTCGGATAATGTCACTGACGTGTCGTTTGTCGCCCGCAGCGCGACCGCCGGAATTGTCATGCCCGTCAGGTGCGCCGCGCCGCCGTCATCGGAAGGCGCCGGAATCTTGCTCCAGTCGACGTCGGTCAGGCTCGATTGAGTCATGTCATGCTCCAGGAAGCAGCGGATGGGGAGTGGCGAATAGCGAATGGATGAGTTCGGAACGAGCCATCCTGCCCTATTCGCTATTCGCCACTCCCTACGCGTGCCCGATCATCCCCGCGCCCGCAACAGGCGGCCCTTCTCGCGGCTCCAGTCGCGCTTCTTCTCGGACTCGCGCTTGTCGTGGAGCTTCTTGCCCTTGGCGACCGCAAGCAGAAGTTTGGCACGGCCGCGCTCGTTGAAGTACAGCTTTAGCGGAATGAGGGTCATGCCCTCGCGGTCGACCGCGCCGAGCAGCTTGTTGATCTGCTTGCGATGCAAGAGCAGCTTCCGCGGCCGCTTCGGCTCATGGTTGAAGCGGTTGCCCTGCAGATATTCGGGGATATTGGCGTTGATCAACCATATCTCGCCGTTCTTGGAGTCCGCATAGGACTCCGCGATCGTGCTCTTGCCGAGGCGGATCGATTTCACCTCGGTGCCGGTCAGCGAGATGCCGGCCTCGACCGTGTCCTCGATGGCGTAGTTGAAGCGGGCCTTTCGGTTTTCAGCGACAACCTTGATCGGACGTTCGTTCTTGTCAGCTGCCACTTTAGCTCTTCTTGAGGAGGTCGCGGATTTCCGTCAGGAGCTCTTCCTCACGGGTCGGCTTCGGCGGCACGGCAGGCGCTGCCGCTTCCTTGCGCTTGAGCGTGTTCATGGCCCTGATGACCATGAACAGCACGAAGGCGATGATGAGGAAGTTGATCGTCAGCGTCAGGAAGCTGCCCCAGGCCAGCACGGCGCCCTGCTTCTTGGCGTCGGCCAGATTGTGCTCGGTGACGGCCTTGGAAAGTCCAGTGAAGTAGTTGGAGAAGTCGAGGCCGCCGGTGATCGCGCCGATGATCGGCATGATGATGTCGCCGACCAGCGAGTTGACGATCGCACTGAAGGCCGCACCGATGACGATGCCGACGGCAAGGTCGACCACATTGCCCTTTAGGGCGAATTCACGGAATTCCTTCAGCATGCCCATCCCCTAGTTCGACGCTACGCACTGGATTGTTGGCGGCAGTCGCGGTTCGTCTCAGTTGATCAGGCCGGCATGCACCATGGCGCTGCGCACGGCCGCGCGGGTGGGCTCGGACACCGGCACCATCGGCAGGCGCAGCTTCTCGTCCAGCTTGCCGAGCAGCGACATCGCATATTTCACTGGCGCCGGGTTGCTCTCGATGAAGAGGTTGGTGTGCAGCGGCATCAGCTTGTCGTGGATCTTCAGCGCCGTGGTGACGTCGCCCTTCTGCCAGGCAATCTGGAATTCCGAGCACAGCCTTGGTGCGACATTCGACGTGACCGAGATGCAGCCATGGCCGCCATGCGCCATATAGCCGATGATGGTCGCATCCTCGCCCGACATCTGGTTGAAGTCCTCGCCCATCGCCGCGCGCTGCTGCGAGACCCGCACCATGCTGGCGGTGGCGTCCTTGACGCCGGCGATGTTCTTCAGCTCGAACAGCCGCGCCATTGTCTCAACCGACATGTCGATCACCGAGCGCGGCGGGATGTTGTAGATGATGATCGGAATCCCGATCGCGTCGTTGATCGCCTTGAAGTGCTGGTACATGCCTTCTTGCGTCGGCTTGTTGTAGTACGGCGTCACCACCAGCACCGCGTCCGCCCCGGCCTTCTCGGCATGCTCGGCCAGTTCGATTGCTTCTTTGGTCGAGTTCGAGCCGGCGCCGGCGATCACGGGCACCCGGCCCTTGGCCTCGGCGATGCACCATTCGACCACCCGCTTGTGCTCGTCATGGCTGAGCGTTGGGCTCTCGCCGGTGGTGCCGACCGGGACGAGGCCGTGCGTGCCCTCCGCGATCTGCCAGTTCACCAGGCCGCGGAATGCCGCCTCATCCACCGAGCCGTTCTTGAAGGGCGTCACCAAGGCAGTGAACGACCCCCGGAATTTTGTCTTGGCTGCCATGGACTTCCTCCAAACGCTTCAGGCTTAAGGCTAGGTCGACTGAGCTTTCTTCGCGGCGTGCTGTCGTAACGCCATGAAAGACCATTCATATCGGGTCTGACGTACCGGCGAAAGGGCCGCACTGTGGCTATTCCCAGCGGTATTCGCTTCGCTGGAAACGCCGTTCCCAGCCGCGATTTTGCCGTTGTGCTGGCGCAAACAGCCGCAGCAGCGACGTTCTTAGTATTTTGTCTACATTTTCAATCAAATAAGAACTGATGGCCCGAACGACCAGCTGATTCGGGACCGCAGAGGACCGCCGTGATCCGTTCCTTCAGCGCAGGTACATTGCGATCGACGGCGCTGGCCACCAGCCTGGCGCTTGTGGTCGGTTTTGCCGTCATCGCAGCCGACGCCTGGGCCGCTGCGGACGTTCCAACCCCAGATCCGGTTGCCCAAAGCGCGGCTCCCAAGGCCGCCGCGGCCAGGAATACGGCCGCCAAGACAACCCCGGCCAAGAATACTGCAGCCAAGGATACCGCAGCCAAGACGGCCGCTGCAAAGAGCGACGCTGCCAAATCCGGCGCGCCAAAGCCTGCTTCCGCCAAAAAAGACGGTACGAGAACCGACACCAAGACTGGTGCTACCAAGACCGACGCAACCAAGGCCGGCACTCCGAAAGCGGGCGCTCCGAAGGCCAACGTGGCCAAGACCACCCCTTCCAAAACCACTGGAACCCTACCGACCAAGCCAGCCCCCGCGAGTGCCGTCGCGCCCGCACTGCTGCCTGCGACCCGCCAGCACGCCGCCCCCGCAGTTCGCAAGCCGGTGACGCCGGCGGCGGTGGCCGCGACGTCATCGACCTCGCAAGAGGACAAGGACGCACTCGAGAACGTCGTCGAGCTCCTGCGCAAGCGCAAGGCTGATGACGCCACCCAGACTGAGGCCTCGATCTCCGATCCGGTCGCGCGCAAGCTCGCGGAATGGCTGATCCTGCGCAGCGACAACAACGGCGCCTCCGTCGAGCGCTACCGCAGCTTCCTCGACGCCAATCCGAGCTGGCCGTCGCAGATCTTCCTGCGCCGCCGCATCGAGGCGGCGCTGTGGGACGACCATCGCGACGATTCCGCGGTCTGGACCTGGTTCCAGAATGAATCGCCGGTCTCAGCCAAAGGCCGCTTCGCGCTCGCCAAGGCAATGATCGCGCGCGGCGACCGTGCCAATGCCGAGCGGCTGGTACGCGAGGCCTGGCGCAACGACACGATGGGCGAGGACACCGAGAGCACCGCGCTCGATCTGTTCGGATCCTTCCTCACGGCCGGCGACCACAAGGCGCGCATGGACACGATGCTCTACGGCACCGACAACGAGGCCGCGGGCATGCGCGCGGCCAAGCGCCTCGGCTCCGGTTATGTGGCGCTCGCGAAGGCGCGGATCGGCGCCAACCGCAAGGAGTCCAACCTGCGCGCGCTGGTCGAGGCCGTGCCGCGCGAGCTGTCCGGCGACCCCGGCTATCTGTTCGCGAAGATCCAGCTGCTGCGCCGCGAGGAAAAATTCGCAGAAGCCGCGCAACTGATGCTGAGCGCGCCAAAGGACGCAGCGCGCCTCTTCAATGTCGACGAATGGTGGGTCGAGCGCCGGCTGCTGGCGCGCAAGATGATCGACGTCAACGAATTCCGCACCGCCTATTTGATCGCGCGCGATGCGGCGCTTCCCGCCCGCGATATCTACAAGACCGAGCAGGAGTTCACCTCGGGCTGGATCGCGCTGCGCTTCCTCAACGATCCGGCGCTGGCCGAGCAGCACTTCGCACGGATTGGCGTCGGCAGCACCAACCCGACAGCGCTGGCGCGCGGCGGCTACTGGCAGGGTCGCGCCGCGGAAGCCGCCGGCCGCGCCCAAGAGGCCCGCGCGGCCTATGGGCGCGCGGCCGAGCAGTCGACCAGCTATTACGGCCAGCTCGCACGCGCCAAGCTCGGCCTGCCGCAGATCGAGCTGAACGGCGCGCCGCGCGGCCGCGGCGCCGAGCGGCTGGAGATCGTACGCGCGGTGGCGCTGCTCTATGAAATCGACGAGCGCGAGCTTGCGATCCCGATCTTCAGCGATATGGGCGACAATGGCGATCCGGAAGCGCTCGCAGGCCTCGGCGAACTGACGGCGCGCAACACAGATGCGCGCGGCATGCTGCTGATGGGCAAGTCCGCGCTCAATCGCGGACTGCCGTTCGACCACTACGCCTATCCGGTCAACGGCATTCCGGCCTTCAGGCAGGTCGGGCCAGAGGTCGAGCCGAGCATCGTCTACGCCATTGCGCGGCAGGAAAGCGCGTTCAATCCCGCCGTGGTGTCGCCGGCCCAGGCTTACGGGCTGATGCAGGTGACGCCGGAGGCAGGCCGCTACGTCTGCAAGCGCGCCGGCATCGGCTTCGACCTAAACAGGATGAAGACCGACCCGGTCTACAATGCAACGCTCGGCGCGGCCGAGCTCGGCGGCCTGCTCGAGGACTATCGCGGCTCCTACATCCTGACCTTTGCCGCCTACAATGCCGGCCGCGGCAGCGTGAGGAAGTGGATTGAGCGCTATGGCGATCCGCGCGATCCCAAGGTCGACGCAGTCGACTGGGTCGAGCTGATTCCGTTCTCGGAGACGCGCAACTACGTGCAGCGGATCATGGAGAACCTGCAGGTCTATCGCGCGCGCTTCGGCGGCGGGACCAAGCTGCAGATCGAGGCCGACCTGCGACGCGGCAGCAGCGTCGAATGAGCCGCCGCGGGCGGTTTTCAACAGGCGCGTGATCGGCAGATCGAAGGCGGACGCGGCAGGTAGCCACCTAAGCCTTTGCCACAAATGACATTTCCTTGAATTCAAACGCCCGCCGACCGCGGAATCCGCGCCTAAAATAAAGGCTGGCGGCCGGTTTACCGCCGCTCCCGCCACCTCAACGCCGACATGAGATCGCCTTGCCACCAAATCACCTTGCCACAATCTGAATCTGACGCTTGCGGCACGGCCCCCTCTCGGGCATATCGGCGCCACCGGAGATGTGGCCGAGTGGCTGAAGGCGGCGGTTTGCTAAACCGTTATAGGCTTGTAAAGGCCTATCGAGGGTTCGAATCCCTCCGTCTCCGCCAGCACCTTTGAAATCATTGTAGATTTCTAAATTTGTGTGCTGGACTCACTTTTCTCCCCATACACGTAAGAACTCGCGCGAACGGCCCTAGCGGAGCCACCGCCGCCCTCCCCGACAACCGCCCGAAATGCCAAAGCTGAAGTGCGATGCGTTCGCCGGCCGACTGCACCGCATCCGCCATTCCCTTCCACGCGCATTCCAACCGCGAGGCGACATAATCACTGAGTTCGCCTTCCTGTTGCCCAGATACCAGGACTCAACTAGCGCACGAGGCGACATGGTCGCTCGCTCTCCTTGTCACATCGCTAAGCCTCGGCGAGGCGGCGTTCCGAAAGGAAATTGTTCGCGCCACTCATGTCCTCAAGGTAAAACGGCTCCGAAAAGTAGAAGCCCTGGGCTTGCCGGATACTCGTAGCCGCCTGCAGATATGCGAGTTCTTCGAAAGTCTCCACGCCTTCGGCGACGATCGTCATGTTCAAGGCAAATCCAAGCGAATTGATCGCGCGCAGGATGCTCTGGTTGCGCGGGCGCCGGTGTATGCCTGAGATGAATGAGCGATCGACCTTAATTTCATCTGCGGTAATATCGGCCAGCGCGCTTAACGAGGAATACCCAGTTCCAAAATCGTCAATTGAAACACGGATGCCAACGTCGCGGAGAATCGGGACGATCACCGTTTGAAATGCTCCCTTCGGTATGAATGAGTCTTCCGTCAGTTCCAGTATAATTCGATCAGGGACCTTGCTATCCCTTATCGCGCGCGTGAAAGGCAGCATGAACTCCAGATCGTTGGCAAGCGTCGCTGCCACATTGATGCTGACGGTCGTGCCGGACCCGAACGCCGCGTCGAGCCGATCGACCGATTTGATCACTATGTCCAAAACGCAGTTGGTAATCTGATCGATCAACCCCAGCTCAGTCGCGAGTCCGATGAACTCATCCGGCAAATGAATTTCGCCGTCATCATCCCGCAAGCGAACCAGAGCCTCAAAACCGACCACCCGCCGCCCGATGATATCGACCTTCGGCTGAAACGCGCAGCAAAATCTCCGATCTCTGACGGCGAGCCGGAGGCGCTGTTCGGCCTCCATCCGCGCGGTCGCCTCCTGCATCATGTTGATGTCGAAAAACACCGCCTCCCCCTTAGCGGACCGTTTGGCTTGGAACATCGCGTTATCAGCACTTCTTCGCAAATCCTCATAACTGCGACCGTGCTCCGGATAGACGCTTACACCAATGCAGCACGAGCAGAACAGTTCATGTCCCGCCATCAGGAACGGCTGCTTTAACTCATTGCGAACTCGTTCCACTATTGGCTCGATCTGCTGCATGCCTTCGAATGGTTCAAGTAGCAAAAGGAACTCATCCGCGTTGAGACGCGCCAGCATGTCGCTACGGCGAAGCTTGCTTACGATCCGCTGACTGATTTTAACCAACAAGGCGTCGGCTACGTTGCGGCCATAGCGGTCGTTGAAATACTCCAAATTACTAATATCGATGCGTGCGATCGCGAAACATCGCCCCCCGATGTCATCTCGGATCATCGCGTCAATATATTCAACGGCCGCCTCGCCGTTGGGAAGGCCGGTCAACTCATCGTTCGGCTTTTGAGCAACCCTCGATTTAGCCAAGACCGATGACGGCGTCGGACTTTCCGTTTTCCCCGCGACCTGAGCCGGTATAAGGCCGGGTGCCTGAGACTGCGGTGGCATACTGCTCCAATTGACAAAGCGATTTCGTCCGGACGTTTTGGCGGCATACAACGCCTCGTCCGCCCGTTTTACCAGGTCGGCGATTTCGCAAGCACCATCGGCGAGCGATGCTATTCCTATGCTGACGGTCACCCGTTCCCCGTGCGGCAGCCAGGTCGCAACGCCGGAGATCGCCAGTCGAATTTGATCGGCCAATCGTTCGACGTCCTGTTCGGCAGATATGCTGGACAGAATGCAGAATTCTTCTCCTCCATAGCGGCCAACCAGATTCCCTTCCCCGCAAATCTGCTTCATCACGTCCACCAGGCCAATAAGAACCCTGTCGCCGGCGACGTGGCCGAAGCGGTCGTTGATACTCTTGAAGTGATCCGCATCGAGCATGAGAAAGGATAGCCGCTGGCTTTGGCGGCGGGCATTCTGAAGCGCAACCTCTCCCTCTGCGAAGAAAGTCCGCCGATTCAGGCATCCGGTCAGCGGATCGCTCGTTGCCAGTCGTTGCAGCTGCTGGTTTTGCTCTGAAATCTTCAGTTGAGAAATATGCAACTGGTCGATTGAAATATGAAGCTGCTCATTGGTTTGATGAAGAACGGTGACGTCATCAAATGTTGCAATTACGCCGCGGACCACGCCTCTTCCGTCCAGGATCCGCGTCGCGTTGACCAGGAGCCTGCGCTGATTCCCGAAGCGATCATGGATACCCATGGATACGCCCAAAACCGGCTTCTCGTCGCGCATCGCAGCTCGCCAGGGAGGCTCCGGTGCTTGCGTGCCATCGTCCGCCAGCAGCCACGGCAGGTCGCCTGCGTCAATGCCAAGAAGGCCTTCGGGAATGGTATAGATGTTTTTGACAAATGCCTCGTTCGCAAGCAGTACATATTCCCGTTCGTCCATTATCAGCACGCCTTCAGCAAGCGTGTCGAAGGCCTCCTTGACCCGTTCCGGTATCGCGCGGCCGGGATCCAATTCGCGAAGCGACCGCTTCAAGATAAAATAATAGCCGGCGAAGCCCGCGATGCCGATGAAGCCGATAAACGGCATCATGGCTTGTGGCACTCCGAGAATATTTTCTTTCGTGTCGAACGGTCGAAAGACGATCTCGATCCTGCCTTGCGGCGCGTCGGCGTCCCGCAATGGTATCGACATGTGAGTGGCCGTGGATTTTCCGTCCGCGGGCTCGATCCAATAAGCATCGTGACCACCTGCCTCGACGAGCAGTTTGCCGTCTGCGCCGCGAATGGCGATCGACAGAATCTCGGGATTGCGGCTGACCACGGACTCCATCGTTTCCTTGATCGCAACGGCGTCATTTCGACCTGCCAGATTCGCGAGCTGAACAGCCAGATTTTCGGAAACCCGGCCTCTTGCCTCCAAAGCCGCGCCGGCTCCATTTGGAACCAGCCCAAACGAAACGGCGATGAAAATGAGACTCATCGTTAGCGAGAGCAGCCCTACGCTGATCTGAAGCGTCGGCGTGATGAATCTCTTCATGCTCCGGAATCGCGGACATGATGGTTGAATTTGCGGGCGTCATCGAACATAAGGTCCACCCTTGAGTGTTGCTGAGACCCGGCGTTCTTGCGCCTCGGTTGGAGGACGACCATCAGAGGGTCGAACCCGCGCCAAAGCGGCATCGAGGACAGCAGGGCGCTGAGCAGCGCACCTCCTCGGAGAAGCCAGCCCACAAATCCGGCGGTTAGTGCAATGCTGGCCACGGCGATCACCTTGACCGGATCTGCGCGCATACTGAGTTTCGAATTTCGTACTTCGGACAACTCTCGGTCCAATGCCTGAAACAGCGCGCTGTGATTGAGTTTCGACAGGGCGAAGTCGATCAGGCCGGCAGGCTTGTTTGGAGCGGCTGCGGCCGCACAAGGTTGAGTTCGCGGGTTCGATGAGAGGCCTGTGGCGTAACCCCAGGTATTGTCCTTTGCTCCGTCGGATTTCCCGATATTCTCGCCGGGGCAAGCAACCGTCGCGGGCGGATTTGAAGTCGCCGCCATGTAAGGCGATTGACCTGCAAACGGGACTGCCACCGGCCCGTTCAAGCTGATCTGCGGTTGGTCAACCCTCACCGGTCCCACGTCGGGCCCGGCGGCTGGGCCGGTCGGTTTGGCAGATGAAACAGCGACCGCTGGCTTGCCGTTGCCACCATTGCCGGTGTTGACACTGCCGGAAGAATTTTCAAGCCCGGAAAGTACGCCGGTGTCTGCGGCTTTTTGCGGGTCTTTCACCGACATGCCTGGGATCCATTGCGACGGCGTGTCGGTCAACGATCCCCGCAGCGGGGTGACGACCCAGTTTCCTGGGTTGGTGCTTACGACCGTGTAATTAGAATTGGTAAGCGCCCCCGTTACGTTCAGCGAGTATTGACCGACCTTGCTGCTATCGGTGACGCCAAACGAATTTCTGAGTCCGGTCAGCACACTGACGTTCTGGCCGTTCTGCAAGCCTGTTGCGGAAAGACCAGGATTCGCCGGCGACGAACCGAGTGTCGAGGTCCCTCCATTCGCCGTGACACTGACCGGTGCCGGGTTGACGGTCCAGGTTGCAGCGTTGCTGTTGGCAACGACATAGTTGCCGTTGGTAAGCGAACCAGCGACGCTCAACGTGTAGCTGCCGGCATTGGTCACGTTGGTGACGCCGAAGGAGTTGCTGAGCCCGATTAGCACGCTGACGTTCTGGCTGTTCTGCAGCCCGGTCGCGGACAGACCGGGGTTGGTCGATGAGGCGCCGTAGGTCGAGGTCCCCCCATTCGCAGTGACGCTGACTGGTGCCGGATTGACGGTCCAGGTCGCAGCGTTGCTGTTGGCAACGACATAGTTGCCGTTGGTAATCGAACCGGCGACGCTTAACGTGTAGCTGCCGGCATTGGTCGCGTTGGTGATACCGAAGGAGTTGCTCAGCCCAGTCAGCACGCTGACGTTCTGGCCGTTCTGCAGCCCGGTCGCTGACAGACCGGGGTCGGTCGATGAGGCGCCGTAGGTCGAGGTTCCCCCATTCGCGGAGACGCTGACCGGTGCCGGATTGACGGTCAGAAGCCCGCTGGCATAGCCGATGGCGTAATTCGAAAGTCCGGTGCCGAGCGCGCTCGAAGCCGTAATCGCATAGGGCCCGCCCGCAACGTTCGCCGCGGCGGTCGAGCCTGAACTGCTCAGTGTCGCGCTTGTAACGGTGTCACCGTTCACCAGGCCGCTTGTCGTAAATGCCGTCGTCCCTAACAAAGCGACGGCACCGTAGGTCTTCGACTGGTTTGAAGCTATGATCGTCAGCGGCCGGAGCGCGACATTGAGCGTCTCGTTGACGAACCGAAGTGAATAGCCGCTTTGCACGGCCAGCGTTCCCTGAGCGATATAGGCAGGGGCTGAGGCGCCTGCTGGGCTGGTGGGCGACAATGTCGTATCGACAACAGGCGCACCGCTGAAATAGGTCGAACAGTTCGCAGCGCACAGCACGTTGCCGAGTGTATCGGTGACCTTATAAGTGAAGGTCGGGGCGTTTCCGTAAACCGGGTTGCCAAAACTCGCGTCGGTTGCGGTGATCACGACAGTGGTGGTCGGAGATGACGGCGGCCCCGGAAGTTGCCAGTTCAGGAGAGGATATCGTCCGGAAGCTGCGGTCCAGAACGAGGAGCTTAGGCCTGCCGGCAATGAGCCGTTCTGGAATATTGATGTCGTCAACCCTGTCACGCCGGCCGAAGAGCCACTGCCGACGCCAGATGACAGCCCGGTCGTCTGCGTGTCGAAATACGACTGGCTGATGCTTCCGCCGCCAGAGTTCGTACCGACAAGCCCGCCGATACCTGAGAGCAATCCGTTCACCGCGCCCGTGGCGTCTGAACTTGCGATACTTCCGTTGTTGGAGCCAACGAGACCACCGGCGGTGCCAAGCAGAGAGGTTTGAACCGTGCTGGTCGCGTAGGAATTGCTGATAGCGCCGCTGGCGCCGTTCCGCCCCACAAGCCCGCCGACATTGGACAAAACGCCGCCCAAGAGGCCACCACTGACTGCGCCGGTGACAAAGGACCCACTGATCGTACCGCCAGAATTGACCCCGGCGAGACCGCCGACATTGGTAAATCCAGTCACGGACGCATTCACCAGACCGACATTGCTGATCGACCCGCCGTTGACATCACCAAACAACCCGACGTCACCGGTCAATCCCCGATTGATGGTGAGGTTGGAGATGGTCTGCCCCATTCCATCAAGCCTGCCGGTAAAGCCGGCACCAGCGGTGCCCAGTGGCGCGAAGCCGGCGCCTGCATTCCAACCGGCCGTCACCGTCGCATCGATATTGGTGCCGAGCGCGTAGTTCGCAGCGAGATTGTTGGTGATGTTCTGAAGATCATAGATGCTGTTGACCAGCATCCAGGGCCTGAGCGTTGCTGCGCTGACGAAATTCGACCAGGTTTCCACAGCTGGCGTCCCGGTGTAACTCGTCGCATTCACGGTCCCCGCCGCAGCGTTCGTGCCGCCGCTGACGAGGGTTCGGTTGGACGCGGGGTTGTAGTAGAGATCGACGCTGCCTGACGGCAGGCTGGCCTGGGTGCCGCCGGCGAAATTGATCGTGCCTGTTCCGGTGCCGCCCGAATCGGCCCGCATCGTCAGGCTTGCGCCCGATCCGGTCCCGGTGATCGAAGCGCCGGAAGCGAAGTTGATGCTACCCGCGGCTTTGAGTGTCAGGTTACTGCTACTCGACCAGGCAATCTGCGCATTGGACATCAGGTTGATGTCGCCGGTGGCCCCGTTTGCGCCGGTCGCATAGTTCGTGTCCACGGTGACATTGGAGACCGCGAGTTGGGTCGAGAGGAACTGCGCCGTGAACGTGTCGGGGCCGTTGAGCGCCTTGCCCGCGGCCAGAGTCGTCTGGTCGATAATGTTTACCGTTCCCGGATCGAACAGGATGCTTCCCATCTTCCCGTTTGCGGCTGAGAGATTCGCGAGCGGGGTCTTCGTGTAGTCACCGGTCAGATCGAGTGACGACTTTCCGGACACTTCAACCTGACCACCATTGCCGCTCAGCGGACCGCCGCGCGCCGTGATATCCCCGCCAAATGTGGTGGCGCCGTCGGCCCAGACCGTGACGTTGCCGCCATTGCCGTCGACGGTCGCATCGGCCCTGATCGTGGTGTTTGAATCGACCGTCGTGCTCGACGCAGTTTGCAGACCGCCACTCCCGTGTGGGCGGCCGCCGATCAATACCGTCCCGCCGCCGGCACCGCCGGAGACATCGACGATTGCGCCCCTCAGCGCTATGTTGCGCCCGGTGACGGTGATTGAACCGCCATTTACATGCCTTCCGGCGGTCGCGAGGAGATTCCCGGAGACGATGACATTGCCGCCCGCACCACCCCCGAGCGTAATATTGCCGCTATGGCCTGAGACGGACCGCGCCGATAGTGAACCGGATATATTGACGGCGTCGCGTACCGCCTGTTGCGCGGTCGCGGCCTTGATCGCGATGCTTCCGCCAACCGCGTTGACGCGTCCGGCGACGTCGACCAACGCTCGGCCATCGGCGGCGACGGCATTGGTCGGGATCGCTACCTGTAGAAACCCGTCCCCCGTCGGGTCGATCGTGGCTTGCTCGCCCGAGCCCAGGCCTACTCGGCCGAGCGGAACGATGATCGTGCCGGAGTTCGACACGGTGCCGCCGATGAGACCAACAAATCCGCCCGGCGCACTCGAGATGGTCCCCGCATTTCTGACGCTCGCCGACGCGCCATTCCCGTTGAAAAGGAAGTTGCCGGCGTTGAAGTCGGCGTTCGTGATGCCGAGCGTGGACGCGATAAAGCCGCCGCCGACCTGTACCGACCCGGTCGACGTGATGGCGATGCCGTTGGGATTGACAAGGAAGACCTGCCCGTTTGCCGCGATCTGACCGGCGATGTTCGAAGGCGTCGAGCCGGTTACGCGATTGAGAATGGCGGACGACGAATTCGGCTGCAGGAAATTGACGCTATTGGCCTGGCCAACCGAAAAACTGTTCCAGTCGATGACGGCTTTTGATGAAGTCTGGGTGATCGTAAGCGCGCCTCCCGAGGGAGCTCCGATTTTCGCCTGCCCGGATGCAACCGCTCCACCCTGCGGCAAGATGCCTTGGGCGCGCGAGACGCTCAATGTCGACGAAGCCAATGTCGCCGACGCAATGACGAGCAACGCTTGACGCATCACCGACTCACGGGCAACCCGGCAGGAATTCTTCCACGCTACACACATCAGAACGTCACCATGGCATTCACATTCGCCCGCCAACCCTGGCGCAAGCCCACAAGGTCGGTGTATTGCCGCGCCAGCTCGAGACCGAAACTCAGGCCTGGCTGGCCAGCCGCAACGTCGACGGTGCTGCGGACACCAAGTCCAGCCGCGCTGGCGTTGATCGTCGATTGTTCGACCGCCGTGATGTCGAACAGCCAGCCGCGCCCAATCGAGCCGAACACATAGGGTGAGACGGTTGCGCTGACGGCACCGAACCGCGCTGCGAATGGGCGCACCAGTTCGCCGCGAAACGTCGCGCCCTGATCGACGTTGAACGTTCCGGCAGAAAAAGCGGAAACCGCCTCGGTGCCGTCAAGCGCGAACTGCTCCGAGCGCAACATCGGTCGGCCGTTGGAAAACTGTCCGGATCCGATCAGATCGAGGCGCAGGTCGGCCAGCAGCGGCTGCGACACGCGAACATTCCCGGTGATCTTGGTAAAATCCGGACCGGCTCCCGCGCGCGACAAGGGAACACCGGATGCAACGGCGTCGACCTCGGTACGGCCGCCAAGCCCCTGCGAGAGAACAGCGCCGAGCTGTAGCCCGGCGCCCCAGGGCAGAGTCATGGTGTAGTCGGGGCCAACCCTGATGACACCATAACGATCGCTGTTGAGGGTGACACCGAACGTGGGAGCGGCGAGTCGTTGCGTCACATACTCGACCGATGCGTTGACGTTCAGTGATGAACTACGGGTCCAGATCACTGGATCATGCAATCGAAGTGCGAAGCGCTCGAATGTTCCGATCGAAGCCGGCACGCCCGGTGCCGGCGGAGCTTGCGTTTTGGAATAGGTATATTCAGGATTGAGGGTGAGGCCGTTGGTACCCAGCGGTATGACGGCGCCGCCGCCAACGACCGTCAGCGGCGAGCGCCCGGCGACCGCGGCACGCAAATCCGCGCCCGAACCTGCGGTGCCATAAATCTGCTCACCAAAGCCGAGCGCGTCGTTGGCGGCGACGGTGCCGCGCAATTGCCACGTCCCGAGCGAACGGCTGAGACGATCGTCGGTGCTCAGCGAACCCGTGACAAGATCGTGCACGCCTTCGAGAACGAGCCTGGTGCCGCCGTCGCTGGTGCCGCGCTTCAGCGTGCTTTTCAATTTGAGGCCGGGTATATCGCCCGCAACAAGCAGGCCGCGCTCGATGGCATCACGCTTGAGGCGGCGAAGACCGACAAGGAAGTCGAGACGCGCGGCGACCAGGCGATTGACGCGTTCAGGAACGCCCATCACATCGATACTCTCGATGAACCCGTCGACAACGACGATCACGAGCGGACCGCGATCGACGAGATTCTGAGGTGGAACGACCACCCGGGCGAGTAGGTACCCCGCCTGGGCATAGATCTGCTCGATCGACTGTGCAAATGCGTAGATCTGCGCGACGGAGACCCGCTTGCCGCTGATTTCGCCGACCTTTGCCGCCGTCAGCGGAGCTAGCTCGGCAAACGCGCCGTCCAGCCGCACATCGCCAACCAGAATATCAAGGTGCTCGGCACCGACGGGCGCCGTCGAGACGGACTGCCTGGACAGGGCAATTCCCTGGTCGCGCCCGCCGGAATCGGGCCGAAGATTCTGCGGTGTGACCTGACTGGGAGCCGTAACCTGGGCACAGCCCATGGTCGGCGCGGCAACCAGCAAAATTCCCGTTGCGACGATGTCCAGAAACGCGCGCGCATAGGTCAGGCGCGCCTTTGGCTTTCGGCGTCGGCCGTTGAGAGGATGGCAGAGCCCAGCTCCAGTCGTTCGGCGACGCGTCGACACAAATAAATCCCGCCTTGGCAACTCGAATGTCTACATTTCATCGAGTTTCTCAAAGCAGGATGAAGATCAGCTATATGCTTGCCCCTAAGGAGATAGATGGGACGAGCGGATTCTATGGTCAAATCAAAATTGATTGGGATATAGAAATTGAGCCGATTGGGGGATTGCAGCGGACCAAACACAGGTATTTTGACTGGCGTTTGCCTGGCGCTTCTCGCTGTGCGATGCGATAAAAAATGCGAAGGAACTCCGTTCGAAACAACGGGAAATAGCTGATGCTCAACGCAAAACTCAGGCAGATCTCCATACTCATCATCGCGATCGCGACCAGCACATCGACGGCATCAGCGGAGTCGCCGCCGGTCCCAGGCGATGGCGGTGTCCCCGCGTTCTACACCTGGACCGACAAGGTGCCGCCCACGCCCGGACAGATGCTGCGTACTGAGCCGTTGACGGCTACTCAAAGCCTCACTGAGGCCGGGCAGAACATCCGGATCCTGTACACGTCGACCGACAGTATCGACAGCCACACGCCGATCGTCGTGTCCGGTGCGCTATTCGTGCCGAAGGGGACGCCGCCACAAGGCGGGTGGCCGCTGATGGCGTGGGCGCACGGCACGGTCGGTAGCGCCGACGCATGCGCACCGTCGTTCACGAGCCGCAGCGGACGCGACTCGCGCTACTTGAATCACTGGCTCGCGCAGGGTTACGCAGTCGTCGCGACCGACTATCAGGGGCTTGGGACACCCGGCCTGCATCCCTACGGGCTCACGCGTCCGCTCGCGTATGGCGTTCTCGACAGCATTCGTGCGGTGATGCAGGGCAGCTTCGACGTGTCGACGCGAGTCGTCGTCTTCGGGCAGTCGCAAGGCGGCCGCGCTGCTTTCGCGACGGCCGTCTATGCGAAGACCTATGCGCCCGAGTTGAACATCGTCGGCGTGGTCACGACCGGTACACCGTACGCGGCCGTCCACGATCAGGATGACGAAGAGCTGGCGAACGCGCACAAGTCGGTCGTCCCGACCTTCGCGTACGACGTGCTACGGATCAGTACCGCAGCAATGCTCGATCCGTCGTTCGTCCCCGCCGACTACGTTGACGACCGCGCCATGCCCGCGTTCGAACTCAGTCAGCGCGCGTGTCTGCGTGCGATCGAGCAGAAGATCGTCGCGGATGGGCTCACGTTCGACAGCAGCTTCAAGCGCTCGCCGAAGTCGGCGCTCGGTGCGATCAACCGCGAAGCAGCGTATCCGACACTGCAGTCGGACATTCCGATCTTTGTCGGTACGGGTGGCAAGGATCGCGATGTATTCGTGCCGGGCCAAGTCGCGCTCGTGAACGATGCCTGCAAGGCCGGCGACCGGATCGAATGGCATTTGTATCCCGAGCTCGACCATTCCGGAACCGTCAACGGGTCCCTTCCCGATTCCACGCAGTTTGTCGCGAGAGCATTTGCGGGCGAGCATATCGACGGCAATTGCAAATCCCTGCCAAAGGTTCAGCACGAGTAGAGTCGGCTTCGCGGAGTGGGATATTGACCCCGTCCTGCCTCCACCACACCCGCAGTGAAGCAGCGGGTCCCGCAACTGCTCAGAGAATCAACTCGCCTCTGGTTTAAGCAACGCGGTCCCGCAATGCAGGCTCCGCCGTCAAACGCAAGGTCGCATCGATCTGCTCCGGAGCCATTGGGCGCCCGAACAGAAAACCCTGCACGAGGTCGCAGCCAAGTTCCTGGAGCAGCAAATGGTGACCCGAGGTTTCGACACCCTCCGCCACGACCCGCAGTCCGCAGGCCTGCACCAGCGCGATCATGCCGCTGAGGATCTCGCGCTGCTTTTCGTGCGGAGCGAGAAAGCTGCGATCGATCTTGACGACGCTGCAGGACAGGCGGCGCAAATATCCGATATTGGCGTAGCCTGAGCCGAAATCGTCCAGCCACAACGCGACGCCGAGTGCCTTGAGATCGCGCAGGCAGTTTTCAACGGCATTCGATTTTTGCAGTTGAACGCCTTCGGTCAATTCCAACACCAGGCGATTGGGAGCAAGGCCGGACTCGCCGAGAATCCGCGCGACTGTTGCGGCAAAGGCGGGTTGAGACAGGTTGAGCGGCGACAGATTGACGCTCACCTGAACAGGTTCGCGCCAGCACGAAGCTTCCCGGCAGGCGTTCACCAGCACCCACTCGGTCAGCGGGCCGATGAGGCCGCTTTTTTCCGCGACGGGAATAAACTCCATTGGCGAAACGCTGCCTCGGACTGGATCGTTCCAACGCGCCAGAGCCTCGACAGCGATCGGGAGTCGCGTAACAGTGTCGTAAATCGGCAGGTAACAGAGATGAATGTGGCCTTCATGGAGGGCGGTCCGAAGATCGTTGGCAAGTACGGCGATCCGGCTCTGTTCCTCGTTCGCAACCGGGGCGCTTCCCTTGCGGCTCGCAGCCGCCTTGTCCCGCAATTCAACCGCGAGACGTTCGAGTTCTTCGTCGTACAGCAGGGGGACACCAGCTCCGCTATATTTCGCGGCGTAAAGCGCCTTGTCGGCTAACAGAAGCAGCGGTCCGGCGGCATCGGCGTGCGTGGGTGCGCAAGCGATCCCGATGCTGACGCCGATCTTGGCCTCGCCGAACGCGCCGAGTGAGTGCGTTTCGCTTAGCCGCGAGGTGACGCGCTGCGCGGTCTTGATCGCCTCGACTGCCGAGTTGTTGGGCAGCACGATTGCAAACTCATCTCCGCCCAAGCGGGCCGCGGTGGCGTCCTGCCCGATGCATTTTAACAACCGGGCCGCGACCTCCTGCAGCAGGACGTCGCCCGCGGCGTGGCCAAGCCGGTCGTTCACATCCTTGAAACCGTCGAGATCGAGACAAAGCAGAGCGCAATCGACGCCGCACCTGGCCTGGTCAATCGCTTCGTCGAGCCGCGAGTTGAACAGCAGGCGGTTGGGAAGCTTGGTGAGGCCGTCATGCTGAGCGAGATACTCGATCTGCGCCTCGGCGCGGCGGCGTTCGGTGATATCCTCGTAGGTGCAAACCCATCCACCATCCTCCAAGGGCTGGTGAGAGATTGCGATCAACCGTTCGCCGCCGAGTTCCTGCAGGAAAGTTCCCTTCTGCCGCTTATCGATGAAGGCCTTGCGGAGCGAATAGATGTCGTTCACCGAGCGGCCCGGGTAGTTGCCGATCGCGCAGCTATAGGCGAGCACGTCGTAGAAGCTGATGCCGATCGGCAGCTTCGCCATCTCCTGATTGTAAATCTTGCAGAACTGCTCATTGACGAGTTGCAGCCTGTCCTGGGCGTCGTACAGGCAGATGCCCTGCGGCATCGTGGCGATGGCGCGTTCGAAACGATGGCGGAACGCTCCCGGACGGGCGAAGCGCCAAGATAGGTCATAGCGAACAGCGGCAACCAATTGCGCCAGCTGGCGTTGAGCGCCAGGCGCTGCCGGCAGATAGTCCACAATGCGGCGCCACATACTCACGCGGTCACTCTACTCAGTGCCATCAGAACTTCATCGATCAGATCATAGGAGTCTGAGTACCGGGTTAAAAAGCCATGCAATTTCCGCTATTTCAGCGGGTTGGCGCCCTTGATGATCGCACGCCGCCGGGTTGCCCCCGCCAATCCCGACGCAGACACTGGGCCAGAATACGACATTTTTCCTACACGCAACGTAGCTATCGTGCCTCACGGAGCCGCCGAGGGCCTGGCCATGAAGCAATACGTGACGGTCGGATTGACGATCATCGCCGGAGCCGCCCTGATCGAGGTGGCGCTCATTCCGGGCCTGATCATCGGTGGCGCGGCCATGCTCGCACCCAGCTTCCTGCCGGGCCTACGTCGCCGGAAGCGAGAATCCGGGACGACGTCGCGCCAGGACTCGACGCCCGCAACCTCCTTTCTGAGCCAGCTGCCTGTGAGGCTGCCGCGGTCCATCAAGCTGTCGCGAACGCTGCTGCCGAAGCTGGTGCTCGGGCAGACCGTCGCCAAGACCATCACCTTCCGGGTCATCGTCACGAGCCTCGACTTCACCACGAACTATCTGGTGATTGGCGAACTCGGCGCTGCGGCTGGTCTTTCATCGTTCAACCTGGTCGCCGGCCCCCTGTTCTATCTGGCCCATGAAGCCGCCTGGAATTACCTCAAGCCCTCCGACACCGAGGTCGACCTCGCCGCGCTTGCTCCGCACGCAGGGAACGCTCGATCAGCCGGCGACACCGGCATCATGATCAGCCGCGCCCTGGCCAAGACAATCACTTACCGGGCGATCGCAACCGTGGTGGACTTTACCACCAACTATGTGGTGGTGCGCAGCATCACCGAAGCGACGATCCTGTCGGCCAGCGGCTTCATACTCGGTCCCTTTGTCTATTTCGGCCATGAAAAGACTTGGGACTATTTCACATCGCGAGCTGATCTGCCAATGGAGACCAAACTCCTGCCGGCCCCGGCGTGATCTCAGCCTCTGCGCCGAGCTGCCGAAACTCGCGTCGCCTCGCGATATGTCAGAGCTCGACGTCCAACAGACCCAGAATATATCCGAGCGTGAAATCCAACCCGATCGCGCCCACCATCATCGCCAAAATCAGCATCTTCCCGGTCATATCTGCCTCCGTGGCTGGCACGAACTGTGTGATTGTTATGGTTAATGAATCGTTGCCGCGCATCGACGAAGTAGTACGCGAACTCCTCCATCTGCGTCGTTTCCAGAAGCTGGACCGGCGCGCCGCTGCCGATCTCGTTCGCGACCATCGCCGCCGGCAGCAAGCACGCGCCCTGCCCTGACAAGACCGCGTCAGGAGAAGACCGGTGTCGTTGGCGGGTCGCCGATCTACTGCGCTACGAACGGAATCTGCGCTTTGGCGGTTGCCGTCCAGATCCTGGTGTCGCTGCCGATCCCGCCATATTCGCCGCCAACGGCGATGCGGGCGCCGCCGGGGAGCTTTGCACCAAGTCCGGCGGTCAGACGGGCTGACCAGCCCTGCAGCAGCGGTGTCGAAGCGAGCGGCACTCCGCCTGCTGCGGTGATGTCGGCGGCGCTATCGCTGGTGAAATAATAGTCGCCGTAAGCGCCAAGATACGGCAGCAGCAAGATGCTGTCGGTCCAGCCGATCGGATATGACGCCTTGATGCCGGCGGACGCGCGGCCAGTGCCGAAATCGTGGCTGCCCTGCTGCGTGCCGAGCGAGTCGACATAGGCATTCTCGTTCTCCCACAGCGCATAGACCTTGGCCGAGGGCTCCAGCATGAATCCTCCCGCCGAGTACCTGCCGGTCAGGCCGGTCGAGATCATCCAGCGGTTGCCGCTGAAATTGCCTTGGGCGATACCGGCCGTGCCGTTATAGCCGATGCCCGAATAGGTCACCGCCGCGTCGTAGCGCAGCGTCGGATTGATCTTCCATCCGAGATATGACCCGACCGTCCATCCGTCGCCGCTCAGCTTGCCGTTGATGTCGTCCTCGACATAGTTGAAGGTCTCGTAGCCGCCGAGCACGCCGACCAGGAAGTTCGGCGTCAGCTTGTAGCTCACCCCCATCAGCGCATTGACCTGCAAGCCGTGCAGCGTCGACTGGGTGACCAACATTCCTGAAGGCGCCGTCGAGGAGGCCCAGCGATCAACGCCGCTGCCGCGAACATCGACCCAGAACAGCCAGTCCTTCTCCTCATGGAATTTCTTCGGCGCCTTTTTTGGCGGATCGATTGCCGAGAAGGCGTCGTCGATGCGTGAAGAGCCTGTGCGCTGCCGGATCGGCCTGGCATTCAGGTCCGTATACGCGCTGGTACTGCCATTGACGCCCAGCCTCGTTGCCGTCCCCGCCTTGCCCTGATCGTCATCCTCCCCGGCGATGAACTCGTCGGCCGCGAAGTTGAAGCGGATGCCGGAGCGCGACGGGTTGATGAACGCGCCACCGGCGTCGAAGCCTTCCGTGATCGCATCGTCGATCGCGCCTGAAATCGCCTGTCCCGAGCTTTGCGCCACCATCCGGGTGACGTTGAGCTGCATCGCGCGCAGCCTGACGCTGTCGGCGGGGACATTCACGCTCTGCGCCAGCGCCGGCGAGGTGCTCGGCCCATAGGTGGCGCTGCCGGCATAGCTGGCGGTGATGGTGTGGCTGCCGGTAGTCAGGCTCGAGGTGGTAAAGGCAGCGACGCCCGAGGCCAGGGCCGCCGTCCCGATCGCGACCCCGCCATCGTTGAATGTCACGTTCCCGCCAGGCGTTCCGCCGCTTGCGGTGACGGTCGCGGTGAATGTGACCGGCTGGCGGAAACTGCTCGGATTCAACGACGAGGTGACCGCAACCTTGGTCGCGATCACCCCGACCGTCAGGCTGAAGCTCGCCGCGGCCGACGAGCCGAGCGTGTCGGTGACAGTCACGGTGAAGCTGGTAGCCGCCGTCGGCGTCGTTGGCGTGCCTGATATCGCGCCGTTTGCCGTTTTGAAGGTGAGCCCGGCGGGCAGCGCCGGCGAGACGGCGTAGGTCAGGCTGCCGCTGCCGCCCGAACCGATCACCGGCACCAGGTTGGTGACGGGCTGGTTGACGGGCAGCGTGGTCGACGGGATTGCAACGGCCACGGTGACCGCGCCGTTGACCGTCAAGCTGAACGTCGCCGTCGCCACGGCGCCATTGGTATCGGTCACTGTCACCGTGTAGTTCGCGGCCGCGGACGTGACTGTCGGTGTGCCGGTAACGGCGCCGCTGGCCGTGTTGAAGCTGAGACCTGCCGGTAGCGCCGGCGAGACGCCGTAGGTGAGCGCACCGGTGCCGCCTGACGCGGTCACCGGCGTGAACGCCGTTGCGGGCCGGTTCTGCGTCAGCACCGTCGACGCGACGGCCTGGGTCGCCGTGACGGCGCCATTGACGGTCAGGTTGAAGGTGTTGCTCCCGGTGGCGCCGTTGGCGTCGGTCACCACGACCGTGAAGGTCCTGGCAGCGCTCGCGACGGTCGGCGTGCCGGTAATGGCGCCGGTCGAGCTATTGATGCTGAGGCCGGCAGGCAGGCTCGGCGAGACGCTGTAGGCCAACGGCGGCGTGCCGCCGGATCCGGTCACCGGCGTGAAGGAGGTTGCGGCCTTGTTCTGCGTCAGCATCGTGGAGGCGACGGCCTGGGTCGCTGTCACCGTGGAGTTCACGGTGAGGCTGAAGCTGTTGCTCGCACTGGCGCCGTTGGTGTCGGTCACCGTCACCGTATAGGTCCTGGTTGCGCTCGTGGAGCTCGGCGTGCCGGTTACGGCGCCGTTGGCGCTGTTGATGCTGAGACCGGCGGGCAGACCCGGCGAGACGCTGTAGGTCAGCGCGCCGGTGCCGCCCGAGCCGGTCACCGGCGTAAAGGCAGTTGCGGCCTTGTTTTGCGTCAGGTTCGTGGAGGCGATGGCCTGGGTCGCGGTGACAGCACCATTAACGGTCAGGCTGAAACCAGCGCTCGCAGTGGCGCCGTTGGTGTCGGTCACTGTCACCGTATAGGTTGTCGTTGCCGCGATAACGGCCGGCGTGCCGCTGATGGCGCCGCTGGTCGTGTTGATGCTGAGGCCCGCGGGCAGGCTCGGCGCGATGCTGTAGCTCAGAGCCCCCGTGCCGCCGCCGCCGGTCACTGGCGTGAAAGACGTTGCGGCCTTGTTCTGCGTTAGCGACGTGGAGGCGATGGCCTGGGTCGCCGTGACAGCGGAATTCACGGTCAGGCTGAAATTTGCGGTCGCGGTCGCGCCGTTGGCATCAGTCACCGTCACCGTATAGCTCGTGGCCGTACTCGACACCGTGGGCGTGCCGGTAACGGCACCGCTGGTCGTATTGATGCTGAGGCCCGCAGGCAGACTCGGCGAGACTATGTAGGTGAGCGGCGTCGTCCCGCCACCGCCGGTCACCGGCGTGAAGCTCGCCGCCGCACGATTCTGCGTCAGCGTGGTCGAGGCGATCGATGTCGAGGCCGTGACGTTGCTGTTGACCGCCAGGCTGAAAGTCGCCGACGCCGTTGCGCCAACGCTGTCGGTCACCGTCACCGTATAGGTCTGTGCCCCGGAGGTGGCGGTCGGCAGGCCACTGATCGAACCCGAGACGCTGCTCATGGCGACGCCCGCAGGCAAGGTCGGCGACACCGTGTAGGTGAGCGCGCCGCTGCCGCCGCCACCGGTCACGGGGGTGAAAGCCGTCGTGGCCCGATTGACGGTAAGCCCCTTGCTGGCGATCACCGTGGTCGCCGAGACCACCCCGTTCACGGTCAGGCTGAAGGTGTTGCTCGCGGTGGCGCCGTTGGTGTCGGTCACCGTCACCGTATAGGTGGTGGCCGCACTGGCGCTGGTGGGTGTGCCGGAGATGACGCCCGATGTCGTATTCATCGAGAGACCGGCCGGCAGGGTCGGCGAGACGCCGTAGGAGAGCGAACCCGTGCCGCCCCCGCCGGTCACCGGTGTGAAGGCGGTTGCCGCGTGGTTCGCCGTCAGGCTGGCCGAAGCGATCGATTGTGTCGCCGTCACGGCCGAATTCACGGTGAGGGTAAAGGTGTTCGTCGCTGTCGCGCCGCCAGCGTCGGTGACCGTCACCGTATAGGTCGTGGCTGTGATCGTGACGGTCGGCGTGCCGGTAATGGCGCCGGTGCTCGCGCTGATGCTGAGACCGGTGGGCAGGCTCGGCGAGACGCCGTAGGTCAGTGCGCCGGTGCCGCCGCTGCCGGTCACCGGCGTGAACGACGTAGCGGCCTTGTTCTGCGTCAATGTCGTGGACGCGACGGCCTGGGTCGCAACGAGAGTGGTGTTGACGGTCAGGCTGAAGGTGTTGCTCGCAGTGGCGCCGTTGCTGTCGGTGACCGTGACCGTATAGGTCGTGGCGGAGCTTGTGACGGTCGGCGTGCCGGTCACCGCGCCGCTGGCCGTGTTGAAGCTGAGACCCGCGGGCAGGCTCGGCGAGACACCGTAGGTAAGCGCGCCGGTGCCACCACCTCCGGTCACTGGCGTGAAGCTCGCCGCATGGTTCTGTGTCAGCGCCGTCGATGCGACCGACTGCGTCGCGGTCACCGCGGTATTGATGCTGAGGATAAAGGTGTTGGACGCGGTGGCGCTGTTGGCGTCGGTCACCGTGACCGTGTAGGTCGTGGAGACGGTCGTGACGGTCGGCGTGCCGGTCACGGCGCCCGTGCTCGTGTTGAAGCTCAGGCCTGTGGGCAGGGTCGGCGAGACGCTGTAGGTCAAGGTGCTGGTGCCGCCGCTGCCGGTCACGGGCGTGACGGACGTCACCGCCCGGCCCTGCGTCAGGGTAATGGTCGCAACCGACTGCGTCGCAGTCACCGCCGGGTTCACCGCGAGTGTGAAGCTGTTCGTGGCAGTCGCGCCGTTGGCGTCAGTCACCGTGACCGTGAAGCTTGAGGCGGTGTGGGTCACGGTCGGTGTGCCGGTGATGGCCCCCGTGCTGGCGCTGATGGAGAGGCCGGCCGGCAGTGGCGGCGAAACACTATGGGAGAGCGGCGACGTGCCGCCACCGCCGGTCACCGGTGTAAATGACGTCGGAGACTTGTTCTGCGTCAGGGTCACGCTCGGGATCGACTGCGTCGCAGTCACCGGCGGGTTCACCGTGAGCTGGAAGGTGTTGCTCGCGGTCTGGCTGTTTGCATCGGTCACCGTCACCGTGAAGCTGCTCGCGGCGTGGGTCACCGTCGGCGAGCCGGTGATGGCGCCGTTTGACGCGTTCAAGCTGAGCCCCGCGGGCAGGCTCGGCAAGACACTGTACGACAACGGGGCCGTGCCTCCCGAGCCGGTCACCGGCGTGAGATTCGCCCCGACGTTCTGGGTCAGCGCAACCGACGCAATCGACTGCGTCGCCGCTACCGCGGAATTGACGACCTGGGTCAAACTCGACGAGCTGGTCGCGAAGTTCGCGTCTCCGTTGAAGATCGCGAAGACCGAATGGCTGCCGGCAGGAAGCGCAACGCTGCAGGTGGCCTGACCATTCGAAACGGGTTGCGCGCCGCAGCCCGCAATGGCGTTGCCGTCACTTTTGAACGTGACGGTCCCCTCGTTGACCGTGCTGGTGCTGGTCACCGTGGCCGTGAAGGTCTCGGTTTGGGGAGAGGTCGCCGGATTGAGCGAGCTTGCGACTGTAGTCGTGGTCGCGGGCGCCTGGACGATCGTGACCTGAAGCGTGAGTGGCTGCGTCGCGCTTCCGGAGGCAGTTGGATCGACAAAAAGCGTCACGGTGTCCGATGTTACGGACGTCGAGGAGACCGATACCCCATAATAAGTGTTGAGACTGGCTGATCCATCCGCGGCGCAACCGCCGCTCCCGGGTCCGCCGCTAGTGACAAAATTGCAAGAAAGGAAGTCGAACGTGTAAGTCGCTCCACTCGCACCGGTTGCAGTGAAGTTCGCAAATGACGGCGATTCCGTATTGCTTGCATAGAATCCAAGGTCGAAAGGGTCGCACGTGTTGCCGTCGCTGTCGGTGTTCGCGCCGCCGCCGACGAGGATCAGCGTCGGCGTTGCCGTCTTGCTCGAAAATGCCAGCGGGTTTGGTGAGACACACTTGCTCCAATCAAACGCGTAGGCTTGGCTCGGGGAAAATAACCAGAACAGGAACACAAACGCGGCTATCCACAGGCCCGATCTGGCAATGGCATTGCCGCGGGTGCACCCCGCGTTGCGACCAGAAATGCCGCCGCCCCTCAAATTCATCGGCGTACCAAAATAAAAAAATTTCAGAACGCTTCAGTACCAGTTCGTCGGCAGGCTTGCCTGCGGAAACGAAACTCAATCAGCGATTCGCAGCTACTGTCGATTCCGCGCCACACTGGGGTTCGAAACCGCAGCGAACGACCGCGAGATCAGAAGCCTGCTCACGTCGTTCGCCGACATCTCGTGATCGTTCGCTGATCCCTGCCGGCCAATTTGTTTCTCGCGAGCAATGATCCGCTATCTGTCGTGAGCCGATCGGGCCGGCCCCAGGATCCACTCCCTGAACGCGGCGATCTTCGGAAGCCCTTGTCTGTTGTCGGGGCAAACGAGGTAGTACGCGAACTCCTCCATCTGCGTCGTTTCCAAAAGCTGGATCAGCGCGCCGCTGCCGATTTCGTTCTCCACCATCGCCGCCGGCAGCAGGCCCGCGCCCTGCCCCGACAAGACGGCGGTCAGGAGAAGACCGGTGTCGTCGAATGACGGCCCGCGCGGCGCGCGAACCTCCTCGATGCCGTTGGTCTGAAACCACAGGCTCCATCCCTTGCGATCGGCATCATGGACCTGCGGCCAGCCCGCGAGATCGGCTGATGATGTCGGCCGTCCGAGGCGCGCGACGAGCGACGGCGCCGCAACCACCACCATCTCGACTGTGACCACGCGGTCGCTGCGCAGACCGGGATAGCGGCCGAGACCATGACGAACCGCGACGTCGACGCCGCTTCGTGAAAAATCCACCAGCGCGCCGCTGGTGACGATCTGCAGATCGATCTCGGGATGCATGGTCTGAAACGACGCCATGCGCGGCACCAGCCAGGCGGATGCGAAGAACGGCGTGACGCTGACCGTGAGCACGCCGGCGTCGGTCGACGCAGCGACGCGGCGCGATGCCTCCGCGATCTGGCGAAACGCATTGCGGATCGACGGCAGATAGTCGCGCCCGACGTCGGTGAGATAGATGCCGCGCGGCACGCGCTCGAACAGTTTTACGCCGAGATGCAATTCGAGCGTCTTCAGCATCTGGCTGACGGCGCCGGGCGTCACGCAAAGCTCCTCGGCCGCGAGCTTCACCGAGAGATGGCGGGCAGCGGACTCGAACGCCTTCAGCGCATTCAGGGGCGGAAGCTTATGGCTCATGATTTAGATTTTCTAATCTAATAAGAGAAGGAATTCTGGTTTGCGAACTCATGAATACCAGTACTTTATTAGCATATCGTGCTGCCTTGAACCGCGTCAATGCGGACAAACTTTTGCTAGACACATTAGATTTTCTACATACTCGTTGGGAAGCGTATCCGCCCGGCGACACCGCCAACCGCACAACGCCATCGGAGCGACCATGAGGACGACTGCTGTGACCACCGATCATCCCAAGACAAAACTGTTCTACGGCTGGCTCGTCGTGGCCGCTGCCTTCGTCGTGACGTTCGTCGGCTTCGGCAGCGCCTACACGTTCTCCTCGTTCGTGGAATCCCTGCAACGCGATTTCGGCGCCTCACGCGGTTCGGTGTCGCTGGTGTTCTCCTTCGCAGGCTTCCTCTATTTCGGCCTCGGCGTGATTTCGGGTCCGTTTGCCGACCGCTGGGGGGCGCGGAACCTGGCGGCGCTGGGCATGGGGCTGGTCGGTCTTGGCCTTGTCCTGGCGAGCCAGGCCCAGACCATCGTTCAGGTCTATGCCGCATACAGCATTGGCATCGGAGCCGGTGTCGGCTGCGCCTATGTGCCGACGCTCGGCGCCGTGCAACGCTGGTTCGTCAAGCGGCGCGGCTTCGCATCGGGGCTCGCCGTCAGCGGCATCGGCGTCGGAACGCTGGTGATGCCGCCGCTCGCGACCTGGCTGATTGCAAACCTCGGCTGGCGCGACGCCTATCTCGTGCTGGGCATCATGGCCGCCGTCATCGGCATCGGATCATCGTTGCTGATATCAGACGATCCGCGCCGGCATGGCACCGGACCGGACGGCGATCCACTCGATCAGCTGTCGGGTTCGCCCGCACGCCAGGGCGTATCGATCCGCGATGCGGTGCGGACACGCCGCTTCGCCGGCCTCTATGCGGCGTGCCTGATCAGCGCCTTCGGGGTGTTCGTCCCGTTCGTGCATTTGGTGCCCTTTGCCGTCGACCATCAGGTGGCGCCGGCGGCTGCGGTGTTGCTGCTCGGGATGATCGGCGTCGGCAGCACCGCCGGCCGTTTCTTTCTGGGCGGCATCGCCGACCGGATCGGACGGGATACGTTCCTCATCGCGATGTATGCCGGGATGGCCGTCTCGCTCGCGATCTGGGCGGTCGCCAGTGGATTCTGGTCGCTGGCGATCTTCGCGCTGCTGTTCGGCGTGTTCTATGGCGGCTGGGTTGCGATCCTGCCCGCTGTCGTCACCGACCATTTCGGCGGCCGCAATGTCGGCGGCATCATCGGTATCCTCTACACCAGCGTCGCGATCGGAACGCTGCTGGGCCCGAGCGCGGCAGGCTTCGCATTCGACGTCAGCCACAGCTATGTCATTCCGATCGCGATCAGCGCCGCCGCCAACGTCGTCGCCGCCCTCATCGCGGTGGCGACGATGCGAACCGGCTCGCCGGTTGCGTCGACGGTGCCGTCATGACGGCCGGCGCCCGGCTGTGCTACGCTCCACTATCACCTCGATAGTCAGTTTCGTGTCCTACGATGACCCATTTCGCCTCGACCAATGCCTGGACTTATCGACGAGCTGACGATGCCGGCATCGTCGAGCTCGCATCGTGGCGCGGTGCGGGCTCGCTCGGTCTCAAGCCGCATTTCCATGATGAGACCCAGATCGTGCTGGTTCTGTCGGGCGCCCGCGCCTTCCGCGTCAATGGCGCGACCGTCACGGTGCCGGCGGGGCATGCGGCATCCATTCCAGCGGGGCTGCTGCATGCGCCGATCGCGACGTCGGACCAGGAGACAGTTTGCCTGAACGCCTATGTTCCGGCCAGCCGCTCGCCGTCGGTGCTTCGAATCTCCCGCATCCACCGTCGTTGGCAGAGCGTCCGCGACGTATCGCCTGAACACGTCCGGGAGATCGCGGACAACATCCTGTCTCGCGAACGCCTTCCGTCGACCGTGACTTCAGACAGGGCGAAGCTCGGTCACAGCTTGACGGAAAGCACCGAGCGGATCGGCGACATTGCCGCGCGCTTTGGCCGAAGCCGTGAAGGATTCAGCCGCCTGGTGACGCGCCAACTCGGGGTCTCGCCGCACGCGTTCCGGATCCTCGCCCGGCTGAACCTTGCCCGGCAATTGCTCAGGGACGGCGAGCCGATCGCCGCGGTGGCGGCCGAGGCGGGATTTTCCGATCAGAGCCACCTCACTCGGCTGTTCCGCCGGACGTTCGGAACAACGCCCGGCGTCTACTGGCGCGATTAAACTGAAGTCACAGACGTTCCAGACGGGTCCACGCGGCGCCCGCTATCGTCCCAACCCGAGAGGGTGAAGGATGAATATCCAGATAAGTCTTCTGTTGCTGGCGGCTGGCGTTGCAGGTGGGCTCATCAATGCGGTGGCGGGCGGCGCCACGCTGATCACGTTTCCGGCGATGCTCGCCGCGGGTCTGCCGGCCATCACCGCCAATGCGTCGAACGCCGTCGCGATTTCGCCGGGGCATTTGATCGCCGCGTTCGCCGATCTCGAAAAGCTTCCGCCGCCGACATCGCGTATCATCAGCTTCGTCGTCGTCTCGCTTCTTGGCGGAGTTGTCGGGGCAGTCGTCCTACTGCTGCTGCCGGAACAGCTGTTCGTGCTGCCGGTGCCGGCCCTGATCGCGTCAGCGACGCTGCTCTTTGCCTTCGCGCCGCAAATTCAGGCCTGGAGCACCCGGCATCAGGAGCCGATCTGGCGACCGGCTCAAGCAGTGCAGTCGTCGGCTTGGCGTGCATCTATGGAGGCTTCTTCGGCGCCGGCCTCGGCGTGATCCTGACCGCCGTGCTGTCGATCACCGAGCCGAACGACATCCGCGCCATCAAGGCGTTGAAGAACCTGCTCGCGACCTGTGTCGCGTCAGCCGCGACCGTGATCTTCATCATGCAGGGGGCCGTGCGGTGGCCCGAAACCGCGGTGATGCTGCTCGGCGCCCTGATCGGCGGATATGCCGGCGGCCACCTGATCCGGATTCTTCCCGGCGACATCGTCCGGCAAGTCGTGATCGTGGCGGGAGCCGCGATGACCGTGATCTACGCGGCGCGATACTGGTTCTAGACATGGCAAGGGGGCAAAGCCCCCGCGCCAGAACCGCCGTTAGTGCGTCGTCATCCACGCGCGGGCTTCGCGCTGGGCGGAGGCGATCTCGACATCCGACATCTGCTCGGCGATCTCGCGGCGCATCGCGATTGCCTCGGCGCGGCCCTTCAGGGCGGCGAGGTTGAACCATTTATGCGCGGCGACGAGGTTGACCACACCGGAGCGGCCGCTCGCCCAGTAAAGACCGCGCTCGAACAGCACGTCCTGGATCGCAGTCGCCGCAACCGGGATGGCGGTGTCCTGATCGATGAAACCCTGAAACATTGTCGCAACTCCCCTTTTTGTTGTTGGCCGCCCTCCCCCGAGCGCGGCCCCCGTCCACTGTCCAAATCGCCTCATCTTCCCCGCGCTGATCCTTGATCATGCGCCGCGCTAATCCTTCGGATTACGCGCTCGCCGTTGGCCGGCTTGTTGGGATGATCATGGCCCATCAAATTTGAAGAGCGGTTTAAGTATCGCGATGAACGGGGTGTAAATTGGCGCCACGCCCCGCGATTCCGGGAATCGCAGAAGTGCCTGTGCCGCAGGCACTTCCCGGCATTCGTGAACGCCGGTTTACCCTTGTGCTTCGGATTGCGATAACCATCGCAGACAAAGGCGGCGCGGCCGGTGACGGCCATCGTCACGCGCAATCGGATTTGGGGTCGAGGAAAGGTCGTAAGGACCGACGAGCAGGTCAGGGTTCCCCGCGCATCGGACGCGCGAGCGGCAAGCAAAGCCGTCCGGCCTGCAGGCGATCAAGGAACAGATGTTTGGAAAATGGGTGCCGGGCGCGGAGTGCGCGGGCCGCCGGAACGAGGGCGTCGGCGAACACGTCAGGGCCAGATCTCACTTGGGCATTCGCGCCGGTGAAATTGCGGAGCCAGAAGCATCCGCACCGAACGAAGAAAGCTCTTGCTTCTTCTGCCGGACCGATCTGGGGAGAGCGAACTCTCTTTCAAGAGCAAGCCCTGCCGAAATTCGATCCAGCCGTTTGACCTGATGTCTCGCCGACACCCTCTTTCGTCAACCAGAGCCTCGGGAGACTTTGCCTTGAGGCAGTCCGCCCGGTGGCTCTCGTGACGCGCCGGCATCAAGCCGCCGGCAATCCTCTCGAGCCGAGAAGAGTTACTTCTTCTTCTTGGCGACCTTGCGGGTCTTCTTCGCAGTCTTCTTCACTGCGCTCTTCGCCTTCTTAGCCTTCTTAGCTTTCTTAGCCATGTTGCCCTCCAGTATGTGTGAGATGGCTCTACTTCGCTGCGTGCATTCGGGAATCGAGATGCACACCCATCCCGAATACACCAACACATCGAAAAAAACAGCGTCTCGCTTAAGGAAGTGTTGACGCAGCGATGCGCCGCGGTGCCGCGCGCGTCGCCGAACAATTCGACGACGCGCTCGCGCGACGATGTAAAAAGTGCAGCCACCGCCGACATCGGCATTTGTCAACATCGCAGGAAAGGCTAGCGCCAAAGGCATTTTCTGAACTCGCATCTCGTCGATCGATGCGCGATCGTCATCGTTGTGAGTCGATGCCGCGGCCGAAAAACGCGTCGGCGCGGACGCTGAGTCGCAGAATTTGGCAATGAAAAAATTTTCGTGGGTAACCCGTCTTCGCCCCATCGGCGGTCGCCAAAACCGGATTTCCGGACGAATCGCCGACAGGGCGATTCGGTCACGACAGGCGTCATCGCGACAACGAAGGGCAGCGTGTGAGGCAAGATCACGTCGCGCTCACACGCGTGCGACGAGACCGGAAGAGACGACCGAGGGATGATCGAGACGATGCATCCGCGTCGTCTTCGGTGTTCGCTCAGATGCCGAGCTTGGACTTCAGCAGATCGTTGACAGCCTGCGGGTTAGCCTTGCCGCCGGACGACTTCATCACCTGACCGACGAACCAACTGACCAGCTGCGGCTTCGCCTTGGCTTGCGCGACCTTGTCCGGATTGGCTGCGATGATGTCGTCGACCACCTTCTCGATCGCGCCGAGGTCGGTGACCTGCTTCATGCCGCGCGTTTCGACGAGCGCGCGCGGATCGCCGCCATCCTGCCAGACGATCTCGAACAAGTCCTTGGCGATCTTGCCGGAAATCGTCCCCTCGCCGATCAGACCGACGATCGCGCCGAGTTGCTCGGCCGACACCGGCGAGGCCGCAATGTCGCGGCTCTCCTTGTTCAGCCGCCCGAACAGTTCGTTGATCACCCAGTTGGCGGCAAGCTTGCCGTCGCGCGCCTTGTCGGCGAGGCCGGACAACACCGTCTCGTAGAAGTCGGCGCTCTCGCGCTCGGCGACCAGCACGCTCGCATCATAGGATGAGAGACCGAAGCCCGTAATAAACCGGGACTTCTTCTGGTCCGGCAGTTCCGGCAGATCCGCCTTGAGCTCGTCGACGAAGGCCTGACTGAACTCGAGCGGCAGCAGATCCGGATCGGGGAAGTAACGGTAGTCGTGCGCCTCCTCCTTCGAGCGCATCGAGCGCGTCTCGCCCTTGTTCGGGTCGAAGAGCCGCGTCTCCTGGTCGATGCTGCCGCCCTCCTCGATGATCTCGATCTGGCGCCGCGCCTCGTACTCGATCGCCTGGCCGATGAAGTTGACCGAGTTCATGTTCTTGATTTCACAGCGGGTACCGAGCGGACCGCCCGGCTTGCGCACGGAGACGTTGACGTCGGCGCGCAGACTGCCCTTCTCCATGTCACCGTCGCAGGTGCCGAGATAGCGTAGGATCGAGCGCAGCTTGGTCACGTAAGCCTTAGCCTGCTCGGCGTCGCGAATGTCGGGCTTGGAGACGATCTCCATCAGCGCGACGCCGCAGCGGTTGAGGTCGACATGGGACATCGTCGGCGACTGGTCGTGCAGCAACTTGCCGGCGTCCTGTTCCAGATGCAGGCGTTCGATGCCAACAGTGACGCTGCGGCCGCCGTCAAGCTCGATCACCACCTCGCCCTCGCCCACGATCGGCGACTTGTACTGGCTGATCTGGTAGCCCTGCGGCGAGTCCGGATAGAAATAGTTCTTGCGGTCGAACACCGAGCGCAGGTTGATCTTCGCGTTCAGCCCGAGGCCGGTGCGCACCGCCTGGCAGACGCACGCCGCGTTGATGACCGGCAGCATGCCCGGCATCGCGGCATCGACCAGCGAGACATGGCTGTTGGGATCGCCGCCGAACGCGGTGGACGCGCCCGAGAACAGCTTTGAGTTCGAGGTGACCTGGGCATGGACCTCCAGGCCGATCACGACTTCCCAGTCGCCGGTGGCGCCTTTGATCAATTTGTGGGGTGCGGCAGAAGCGTTCATGGCTCTCGGTATCCGGACATCTGATATCTGGGATGGATTGGGCTTCGCGCAACCGAAAGCGGCAGTCAAGCCGCCCCGGCGCATGATTTCTTGCGCTTTACAGCCCGTGCCGGAACGATTGATACGCCTTGCTCAAACGCAGGGCATCGCCGCCGCCGGCGATCAGCTGGTCGACCTGCTCCGCCGGCAGCGAAAACCGCGTCGGGATGGCGTTCAGGATGCCGGCGCGCTCGGGGCCAAGCTGGTCGAAGCTCAGCCGCTCGATATAGAAGGAGACGTCGCCGCACTTCCAGTTGGCGCCGACGCCGAGCCTCACGCGCTCGGCCGCCGACAGGCCGCAGCGCCAGCGCTTCAGCTTGCCGTTCCAATCATTGGCCAGCGCCGTGAACGCCGCGTAGCTCGAGCGTACGCTGGAATCGATCGCGGTATCGGCCGCCGCGGACACCAGTTCGACCCCGTTCGGTCCCTCCAGCGTCTGCACAAAGTCGCCGGAGATGCCGCGACCGGCATCGACCACCAGGAACAGGACGCGCCTGAGTTTTGCCGCCTGCCGCTCGCTCAACGGCTCGTAGGGCCGCTGCGCCGCGAGCAGCCCGATGCTGATGCCGGACAGGCCGTAATTATCGACGAGGCCGCCATCGAGCAGCTTGACGTAGCGCATCGAGCCGTCGCGGTAGCGCGCCTGGGCTTCGGCAAACGAGCGCAGCAGCGGCTGCGCATTCGGATCATTGCGCACCCGTTCCAGCCAAGGCGGCAGCGGCGCCTTGCAGCCGCCGGGAAAGGTCTCCAGCACGATCGGCGCGAACGCCAGCGGCACCGCCGCTGACGCTGCCACCGCTTCGGCGACGCGGTAGGAGCGGATGTCGCTGCACAGCGCGTCGAAGGCGGTCTTGCCGAACACAAAGGGCGTGCGGTTGTAGATGTCGGAGGCGTTGATCCAGACCCGCGGCCTTCGGTCGTCGGACAACGCATCGAAGCGCGCACCGTTGAACAGATTGCGGTCGAGCCAATCGGTGAACTGGCTGTCGTTGATGCCGCCGCCGAGCGCACGTCCGATATTGCCGAGCGAGATCTGGGTCTTCAGTCCCTCTTCGGCGTTGCGCAGCAGGAAGCGTTCGCGGAAATCGTCGAGCGCTGCGCGGCGCTTCAACCCGAAATAGGCCGCGGTGACCGAGCCGCCCGAGACCCCAGAGACGAAGTCGACGCGGTCGAGCAGCGTCTTTGCGCCTGATACACCGGACCGCGCGCGGTCGAGTTCCCCGAGCACGCCGAAGGAGAACGCCGCGGCACGCGTGCCGCCGCCGGAGAACGACAGCGCCAGCAGCATGTCGTCCTGGTAGTCCGGAATGTCGCGGGCACCATTATTGTCGGCGAGCGCGGCACCAAGCGGCACATTGCCGGGCAGATTGTAGACGGTCGCGCAGCCCGCAAGGCCCGCCGCCACCACGGCCACCAGCATTGCCGGCAGCCACGCCCCTATGCCCGACCCACGCACGAATACTCTCTTGCCACTGGGCCCCCGCCCCGGTTCCGCAAGCGTATCACGGGCAATCTGGGCGGCGGCATGGCGGCCGAAACAGGGTTAATGATCGCGGTGCCTCGGCACCGGCACGATTACGTGCGCTGGGGCAGCAGCGTGGACACGATGCGCTGCCACTCGGCTTCCAGCGAGTCCTTCGCGACGGGCTGTCCGGCCTGCCGATACCAGTAGCCGGCATTGCCGAGATCGCCCTCGACGCGATGCAGATAGGCGTGCACCCACGCCGAATTGGCGTCGCTTTCGTCCTGCACGATTTTGTGCGCCTGGTCCCACTCGCCCTTGGCCGCCCACCACAGCGCGGCGAGCGGCGGCGACAGCGTCGCATCAGGCGCAGCGTCAGCGAGACTGGCGCGGAACTCGGCCATCGCTCACCACCATTTCGGCGGTGTGAAGTGGCCCGCCGCCTGCTCGATCACGGCGCCGAGCGAGAACAGCGTCTCCTCGTCGAACGGACGGCCGATCAGTTGCAGGCCGAGCGGCAAGCCCTGCGCATCCATGCCCGATGGGACCGCGATGCCCGGCAGGCCCGCCATGTTCACGGTCACGGTGAAGATGTCGTTGAGATACATCTCGACCGGATCCGCGCCCTTCTCGCCGACACCGAACGCTGCCGACGGCGTCGCCGGTGTCAGGATCGCGTGCACACCCTTGGCGAAGCAGTCCTCAAAGTCCTTCTTGATCAGCGTCCGCACCTTTTGCGCACGTAGGTAATAGGCATCGTAATAGCCCGCCGACAGCACATAGGTGCCGATCATCACGCGGCGGCGCACCTCGTCGCCAAAACCTTCGGCGCGGCTGTTCTCGTACATCTCGATGACGTTCTTGCCCGGCTCGCGGAGGCCATAGCGCACGCCGTCATAGCGCGCGAGGTTGGACGAGGCCTCCGCCGGCGCCACGATGTAATAGGCCGGCAGTGCGTATTTGGTATGCGGCAGCGACACTTCGACGAGCTCGGCGCCTGCCGCCTTCAGCCATTCCGCGCCCTCGCTCCAGAGCTTCTCGATCTCGGCCGGCATGCCGTCGAGACGATACTCCTTGGGGATTCCGATCCTCATGCCCTTCACGGACTTGCCGATCGCGGCCTCGTAATCCGGCACGGCGATATCGACCGACGTCGTGTCCTTCGGATCGTGGCCGGCCATCGAGCGCATCAGGATCGCGGCGTCGCGCACGTTGCGCGCAATCGGACCGGCCTGGTCGAGCGAGGACGCGAACGCGACGATGCCCCAGCGCGAACAGCGGCCATAGGTCGGCTTGATGCCGACGGTCGCGGTGAACGCCGCCGGCTGGCGGATCGAGCCGCCGGTGTCGGTCGCGGTCGCCCCCATGCAGAGCAGCGCCGCCACCGCCGAGGCCGAGCCGCCAGACGAACCGCCCGGCACCAGCGCGGTGTTGGAGCCTCCGCGCCGCCACGGGTTGGTCACCGGGCCGAAGCACGAGGTCTCGTTCGACGAGCCCATCGCGAACTCGTCATTGTTGAGCTTGCCGAGCAGCACCGCACCGTCGCGCCAGAGCTGCGACGTCACCGTCGACTCGTAGGGCGGGATGAAATTGCCGAGAATCTTCGAGCACGCGGTGGTACGGATATCGCGGGTCGCGAACAGGTCCTTGATGCCGAGCGGAATCCCGGCGAGCGGGCCGCCCTCGCCCTTCGCGATTTTCGCGTCGGCGTCCTTCGCCATCTCGCGCGCGCGATCGGGCGTCGGCAAGACATAGGCATTGAGCATGCGCGCAGCCTCGATCGCGGCGAGATGCGCCTCGGTCAACTCAAGTGCGGTGAAAGACTTGTTCGCCAGGCCCTGACGGGCCTCGGCGATCGTCATCGATGTCAAATCAGTCATTTATTGATCGGGCTGCAAAAGAACGGAGACAGGGTCTTGTCGTTGGCGGGATCGTCTTGCGAGGACTTGGTATTGGCCTTCATATTTTCCTTGGCGCGTGCCGCATCGAGCGCCTCGAGCTGGTCGAGCACGGCATCGATCGCCTCATTGGGATCGGCGACCTTGCCCTTCCGCTCCATCACGTCGAGGAAGTCCATATAGGCCTTGTAGGCCTTCTCATCGTCGCACAGCATGCACATCGGACTGTCGTTCCCGGATCGTAAAAGAACTACTCGACCACCTTCGGCACCAGGAAGAAATGGTTCAGCGTATCTGGCGCGTTGCGGACGATGTCATCGGCGATCTCGCCGTCATTGACCACGTCGGCGCGCTTCTTCATCTCCATCGGCGTCACCGAGGTCATCGGCTCGACGCCCTCGACGTTCACCTCCGAGAGCTGCTCGACAAAGGCCAGCATCGCGTTCAGCTCGCCCTGGAGGTGGGGAACTTCGGCGTCGCTGACCGCGATCCGCGCCAGATGCGCGATGCGGCGGACAGTCGTGGCGTCTACGGACATTATGTAGGGTCCCAAGGCTCAAAGGTCAGGCTCAAAGGTCAGCCTGCCGTATAGCAGACGCCGGTTTTGCGCCGCAACCGCAGGAACGCATCCCGAGGCGTCCGGGCTATGCGCTTTTCGGGAGCAAAGGCCGGAAAAACGACCGTTCATAACGGATGAAGCAGCCCGTCTCCTTGGCGAAGGCCACGGCCTTCCGAACGTCCGGATCCAAGGCAGCGTCCTTGCGATACTGCTCGTAGGCCGCGAGGCTCGGGAAGCTGAACATCGCCAGGGCGACGTCGCTGGCTCCCTCGGACGGCAGAAAATAGCCGTGATGAATACCGCCAAACCGGGGCATCAGCTCCAGCCACATCGCGCCGTAAGCCTCGAAGTCGGCGAGCTTGTCCGGGTCGACTTCGTACCGCAGGTAACACGTAATCATGCTCTGATGCTCCCGCGCCAGGTGAACTGCCGTCTCGCCACAGCTGGATATCCCAGACGGCTGACTCACATCTACTGAATAGCGCCAGACAGAGCTTCAATTCAGCCCGCCAACTGGCTCATCCGTGCCAATGCGGCCCCCGCCAGCGCCCTGGTGAGCTCGGCGGCAGGCATCTCACGACCCATCCGGACCGCCTGGCCGGCCCAAAGATTGGTGAAATCGACCTTGCCCTGCTTTTCGGCAGCCGCCTTCAGCGGCCCGAGGGCGGTGGCGGCATGCGGGAACGCAGGCGCGTCGGATGAAATCGGGCCGACCTCGCGCATGACGCGGTTGGCGACGCCGCGCGCCGGCCGGCCGGTCATCACATTGGTGATGACGGTCGTATCGTCCCGTGCCTGCGCCAGCGCAACGCGGGCCGCGGGACCGACGGTCGATTCCGGGCAGCGCAGATAGGCCGTGCCGATCTGCACGCCGGACGCGCCGAGCGCGAAGGCCGCTGCGATCCCACGCCCATCGGCGATGCCGCCGGCCGCAATCACAGGCACCTTCACTGCATCGACCACCTGCGGCACCAGCGCGAACGTACCGGGCTGCTCGGCGACATTGTCGGTCAGGAACATGCCGCGATGGCCGCCGGCCTCAGCCCCCTGCGCGATGATGATGTCGCAGCCGTTTTCTTCCAGCCAGATCGCCTCTCTCACAATGGTCGCCGACGACATCACGAGGCAGCCGGCCGCCTTGACGCGCTTCACCAGCGCCTGATCCGGCAGACCGTAATGGAAGCTGACGACTTCCGGTTTGGTTTCTTCCACCAGCACGCACATCGCCTCGTCGAACGGCGCGCGGTTGGTGGCATGGAGCGGCGCCGCCGGATCGAGGCCCAGTTCATGATAATAGGGTGAAAGCCGCAGCTTCCATCCGGCCTCGCGTACGGGATCGGAATCGGCCGGCGCCTGACAAGGGAAGTTGACGTTGATCGGCGCAGACACGCGCTGGCGGATGATGTTGATCTGCTCGCGGGCTTTTTCGGCGGAAATCATCGCACACGGCAGCGAGCCCAGCGCCCCGCCTTGCGTCGCCGCGATCACGAGGTCGGCATCCATCACGCCCGCCATCGGCGCCTGCACGATCGGAAATTCGATTTTGAAGAGGTCGATTAGTCGACGATCTGGCCACATCGGTTGTGCGCGCTCCGGTGAATTGGAATTGGCGTGAATCAGGCTTGCGTAGCCGCGGACGAATTGCGCCGCCCGGTCAGGATCTGGTCGGCCTCGGTGACGATCCTGTCGACGATCTCGGCTGCCGGCGGAATGTCATGGATCAGCCCGATGGCTTCGCCGGCGATGACGGCGGCGATATTGAAGTTGCCGGCAGCCCTGGCGGCGGCATATTCGGCGGCAACCGCATTCACGTTCTGCAGCAGTTCGACTTCGCGACCCATCCATCGGCGCGCATGATCGTTGATCAGGCAGCGGCCATTAAACGGCGCAGGCCAGACATTGTTGCGCGAGAGGTCGAAGATAATCCCCCTGAAGCTACTCCCGCTTTTCGCTTCGCAGATAATCCTCTTGGCCGCTTCGGCGCCATCGCATTCCTGGCTGGCGTAAAACCGCGTCCCGAGCAGCACGCCGGATGCGCCCAACATCATCATCGCCGCAAGTCCGCGTCCGTCGCCGATACCGCCGGCCGCTGCGACCGGCACGCGCCCGGCCGCGAGATCGACGATCGCCGGCACGATGTCGATGGTGGTGCGCGACGCGCCGTGGCCGCCGGCCTCGCTGCCCTGGGCGATGAGAATGTCGGCACCGGCATCGAGCGCTTGTCGCGCCATGTCTTCATCCTGAACCTGGCAGATCAGCAACGCCCCCGCAGCCTTGATGCGCGGCGCGAACGGCCTGGGATCGCCGAACGACAGCATGATCGCCTGCGGCTTCGCCGCCAGCGCGATATCCAGAAGCTCGGGCCGCTTCGCCAGACTCCAGGTGATAAAACCGATGCCGAAGGGATGCTGACCGCGCGCGAGTTTTGCCGTTTCCTGCTCGAGCCAAGCTTTGTCGCCATAACCGCCGCCGAGAATGCCAAAACCTCCGGCGGCGCTGACCGCCGCCGTCAGCCGGGCGCCTGCTATCACATCCATCGGCGCGGAGAGGATCGGATGCCTTATCCCCAAACGAACGGTCAATGACGTGCTGATCGACATGTCCCACCCCTGCAATCTGGACACACAGCCTAGGCCGAACTATCATTCTCGGAAAGTGAATACTAGAGAACGCTGTCATCTCCAAAATGAAACGGGGCGTGCCGTGGAACTGACCGATCTCCTCACCTTCTCCACCGTCGCCCGGCTCGGCGGCATTACGCGCGCCGCCGAGGAACTCCACACCGTACAGTCCAACGTCACCCAGCGCATCAAGGCGCTGGAGGCCGAGATCGGCACCGCGCTGTTCGAGCGGCACAGCCGCGGCATGACGCTGACCGGCGCCGGCCGACGGCTGCTGCCTTACGCGCAACGCATGGCGGCGCTGTCGCGCGAGGCGGTGCTCGCCGCGCGCGATGATGGCGAGCCGAAGGGTCCGCTGTCGATCGGCTCGATGGAGACGACCGCCGCCGTGCGGCTGCCGACGCTGCTGGCCGATTTCCATCGCCGCTATCCCGCCGTGCGCCTGACGCTGCGGACCGCCCCGACCGCCGATCTTGTCGCCGCCGTGCTCGACGGTACGCTCGACGGCGCGTTTGTAGCCGGCCCGATCGAGCACGCCGAGCTCGTCTCGACGGTCGCCTTCCAGGAAGAGCTGGTGCTGGTCACCGCGCAACGCTGGACGTCCCTCGCCGCCTTGCGTGCCGGCACGCCGGAGTCAGGCCCGACGGCGTTGGTGTTCCGCACCGGCTGCACCTACCGGCAGCGCCTCGAGCAGGCCTTCACCGAGTTCGGCTGGCCGTCGGCGGCGCGCTTCGAGCTCGGCACGCTCGATGGCATGATCGGCTGCGTTGCCGCCGACATGGGCGTGACCATGCTGCCGCGCACCGTCGTCGAGCGCGATCACGTCCAGCGCGACGTCAGCATCCACAGGCTTAGCCCGCAGCACGCGCGCGTCGAGACGCTGTTCATCCAGCGCCGCACCGCGCATCAGTACAGCGCGCTGCAGGGATTTGCCGCCTGCCTTGGCGGTGGCGATCGCGTGATCGCCGCCTGAGGCAGGCGATCATGCAGCGCGGGCTCGCCAGCGGGATCATTTGGTCAAGAACAGCTTGATCTCGTCGAAGAACCGGGCCGCGGCGGGTTCGTGCTTCAGGAAAAGGTGATTGCGCCCGGGAAGCGCGATGAAACGCGCACCGGGAATCCTGGCCGCCATTTGACGCCCCGCATCGATCGGAACCATCAGATCGTCACGCACATGCATGACGAGCGTCGGCACCTTCACCTGCGGGAGCAGCTCGCGCACATCGACATATCCCACCACGTCAAAGTAACGCGCCGCGCATTCAGCCGATGTGGTCTTGCGCTGCAGGTCGTTGAACCAATCAGCCTGTTCCTTGGTGCCTTCAGGAATGAAATGCGAGGTGAACATCTGCCGGAATGCCGGATCATCCATGCCCCAGCCAAGCCGCATCAAGGTCCCCATCGCCTTGCGCTTCTCAAGCTCCTGCGGCGATCGCTTGGCGCCGCCCAGCGCAAAACCGCCATACAGGATCAGGTGAGACAGGCGCTCCGGATGCCGCGCCGCATAGGCAATGGAAATGGCACACCCTTGCGAGACGCCCAGAAGCGGAAAGCGGTCGAGCCCCATGGCGTCGACCACGGTTTCCAAATCGCTGACCCACGCGTCGAGAGACACCTCATCGACATCCCAATCCGACAGCCCGTTGCCTCGCGCGTCGTATCGAACCAGCGTGTGTTCTTTCGCCAACCCTTCCAGCAAATGATGCCAGATCGGGCTCTCCCAATCGTATTCGAGGTGATTCATCCAGTTCGCTGTCTTGACCAAGGGTGACCCCTGCCCCACGGACGCATAGGCAAGGCGCACCCCATCGGGCGCCCGGCAATAATTGATCTGCTGCGCCATGCTGACGGAACTGAAATTGACCGAGAAGACCTCGACGGGCTTCGCTATGTTCTTGAGGTTGCGAAACCCCATTTTCTCACAAGTGAACGAGAGTTTTTCGACCAGATGATCGTGGGCCTGACGCGAAATACAGATTCCACCCGGTTCGGCTATCCCCTCAAGCCGCGCGGCGATGTTGACGCCATCGCCATAGATGTCGTCATCTTCGATCATGACGTCGCCGAGGTTGATGCCAACGCGAAATTCGATCCGCTTGTCGACACTGACCCGCGCATTCCGCTCGCTCATGCCGCGCTGCACGTCAACGGCGCATCGCACCGCGTCAACCACGGAGGCGAACTCGACCAGCACGCCGTCTCCGGTCGACTTGACGATCCGGCCCCGGTGTTCTTCGATTTTCGGATCGAGCAACGCTTGGCGATGCCCCTTCAATTGGGCGTGCGTGCCTTCCTCATCGATGCCCATGAGGCGGCTGTAGCCAGCTACATCCGCAGCCAGAATTGCTGCAAGCCTGCGCTCCAAGATGCGTCCTCCGATAACTGTCCGTTACCGCTTACGGATCTTTCACAACCCGTCCGGCTTCCGGCCTTTTCGGAAAGGCAGGGAAGCTGGGCCAGGCACAATCGCGCTACACCGGAAGTAGAGCAGCAAAGACCGACAGCGGCAACGTCCTAGATCCTGATGTCGTCGAACGTCTCGATCTTGCGTGGTCCGACCGCGGTCGCTTCATGGGCGTCTGCGGAATCAAGGTTGCCGAAGTCGAGCTTGGTCAGTTTCGTCAGGTCGGCGATCGAGACCTGGAAGACTTTGACATCGGTTTCCGACAGCTTTTCGAGACTATCGTCGGTCTCCTGGATCCGGGCGATGCCCATGACGAGGTCGCGCTGGCTCATCAGGAACGCCGCGGCCTTGAGGCCGTCGTCGCCCTTTGTGATCAGTATCTTCCAGAAATATTTCGGGATCTGAACGCCGCCGAAGCTGGGATCCTTGTGCGGCTTGCCGGAGGGTTTAGGCAAATCGCTGCCGTCGGCGTCGGGCCCGTCGAATACCGGGCCGTTCATGACGATGCCCTTCTCCTCGTCCTTCAGCAGCACATCGCGCGTGTAGTCTTCGAGACCGGCCCACAATTGCTTGCCCTGGTTGAAGGAAAAGAACTGCGGCGAGCAATTGGTGAAGTGGAATGAATCGTCGCCGTGCTCTTTGGCTTCGTCGACAGTATCACCCCAGGTGGCGTCGAGCCGGCGCACCAGATGGCCGCGGTCGAACGGATTGGCGATGCGGTCCGCCTCGAAGGTCGATTGCTTCTTGTAGAACTCGTCGCCGACCTGGACGTCGTCGTCGATCCGCGGGTCGCGCAGCCAGGAATCGCCCTCGCGCTTGCCGACATCCTGTTGCTTGCCACCGTCGATGTTGACGCAACTGAAGAAGGCGAACTTGCGCTCCTTGTTCATCACCACGCTGTAGTTGAAATATTTCAGTTCGCTCTGCCCGGAACTGCCCTTGAGCGTCGCCACCTTCGATTTGAGCCCGGCCGGAATCTTGGGCAGCGGTACCGACAGCTTGCCGCTGCCGATGAAGTTCGCCTTGTATCCGGGCCGCGAGCCCAGCGTGGTCTGGTCGATATGCACCGCCTCCATCACCATGCCGGTTGCGGCGCCGATCTGCGGTCCCGCCGGGACGATCGGCGGCGCCTTGACCGCAACGGGCGGCGCAGCGACCGGGGCTGCCGCGGCGGCTTGCAGCTTGATCACAGGCATCGGGACGCGAAGTGGCACCACGAGTGTGGTCACATCACCGGCCTGCTCCAGCCACAGGTTTGCGCCATAGATTGTCGGCAGGACCACTTTCTCGGTGCCCGGCTGCTGCGGCGACGGAGGTGGAGGCGGCTGTTGCTGATCCAGCACCGGCTTGATCACCGAATTTGAACCGACCGCGACCTTGAGATCGGCGACGATCGCGCTGACCCGCACGCCTTCATTGGCGATCCAGTCGATCAACGTCTCGTCCATCGAGGAATCCCACTCCTTGCCGTCCGTGGTCAGGATGTGACCGGCCGCGCTCTTCTTCGGCACACCGCTGTGGTGCAGCGCGATCACCTGCCAGAACCGGTTGAATGCGGGGGAACCCGACGAGCCAGCCGTGGTGTCGGTCTTGTACCAGACGAAGTCTCCGACATATTGCAGCAGCTTGTTTTCGCGGACGCAGACCTGTTTGAGCTCACCGCCCGGGTGCTGGATGATGGTGAGATATTCGCCGGGGTCGCCCTTACCCGGCTCGCCGCTCAGCGGCAGCCATCCCCATTCGGTCAAATCCCTGTCGCCCGACAGCGATTTCGGCGCCACGGCGACGATCGAATAATCGAGCTTGTCATTGGTGTAGAAGAACCGTGCGGGCTCGAAGCCGAACCTGACAATCGCGCGTTCCATGCCGGCGACGTCGAGTTCATAGTCGAAGTCGGCGATCGAATTGGCGGCGTCGCCGGGACTGCCGAAAACGTGATGATTGGTCATCAAGAGGCCAGGCCCGATCAGGAAGCCGGACGCATAACCAATTAGGTTGGCGCGCGCGTCCTTAAGCTGAATGCGGCAGATCGGATGCGACGCTAGCGTCCCCTTTGCCAGATAGTTGATGCTGTCGAGATCATTGCCCTCGATGATCCGTTCCAGTCCGATCTGAACCGCCTGGACGTCATCGGTCTGCTGCAGCAGTTGCCGCTGGCGCATCTGCTTCTTTTCGGGCGACAGATTGAGCGGGCCGTCGCCCAGCTTCTTGTCCAGAGCGGTGGGCGAAACATCCGCCTGCTTGAGGCGTTGCTCCGAGGCGGCGATAAGGTTCGGTTTGATCAGCATGATGCTCTCCGGCGGAAGGAAAAATCGTATGCTCCGAAAACCGCTGGTGGCGCGAACCGGCAGGGAGCATTCACCTCGGCGCCGCGCGTTGCGCAAGCTTGTCTCACGGCCCATGCGTCTCGATTGTTACCTGGATCACAACTCGACGCGATCGAGTTGCGGCCTACAGTCGCACAACCTATCGATGAATGGCCTTCCGGGCGTCGCGCTTCCGCCTGGACGCGGCACCGTGATCGGGCTTTGCGTCACCACGCGGCCGCGTGCTATGCGCAGGCCATGCCCGCTCCCATCCTTCCCCTGATCGATGCCGCATCGCACTGGCCCGAGCGTGGCGCGCTGATCGGACTCGATCTCGGCACCAAGACCATTGGCGTCGCGGTCTCAAATTCTGACCGGCGGCTTGCGACCGGCGTCGAGACCATCAAGCGCAAGGCGTTCAAGGCCGACGCGGCGCGGCTGCTGGCGCTTGCGGCCGAGCGCAACGTGGTCGGCTTCGTGCTGGGCCTGCCGATCAACATGGACGGCAGCGAAGGCCCGCGCGCGCAATCGACCCGCGCCTTCGCCCGCAACTTCGCCAGTCTCACCCCGCTTGCGATCGCGCTGTGGGACGAACGGCTCTCGACCGCGGCGGTCGAGCGCGAATTGATCGGGATGGATGTCAGCCGCGCACGCCGCGCCGAGGTGATCGACGAGCACGCCGCGATCTTCATCCTGCAGGGCGCGCTGGACCGGCTCGCGACGCTCCGCAGGGACCGCTGACCATGGCCGTGGTGATCGCGGCACTGCTGCCGGTGTTCCTGCTGATCGTGCTCGGCGTCATCCTCAAGCGCACGCTGATGCGCGATACCCAATGGCACGGGCTGGAGCAGCTGACCTACTACGTGCTGTTCCCGGTGCTGCTAGTGCAGACGCTGGTGAAGGCTGATCTGACAAAAGTACCGGTCGCAGGCGTCGGCGGCGCGCTGTTGTTCTCGGCACTCATAATGTCGCTGCTCTGCATCGCGCTGCGCGCCCCGATCGCGCGCGCCGGCGTCGACGGCCCCGCCTTCACCTCGATCTTCCAGGGCGCGACCCGCTGGCAGACCTATGTCGCGTTGTCGGTGTCGGGTAATCTCTATGGCAGCACAGGACTGGCGCTGGCCTCCGTCGCGATGGTGGCGATCATCCCGCTGGTGAATGTGTTCAGCGTCGCCGTCCTGGCGCGCTACGCTTCATCGGAAAAACGGTCGCCGGGCGCGATCGTGATGACGGTGGTGAAGAACCCGCTGATCTGGGCCTGCGTCATTGGCCTTGTCGTCAACGTGGCGCAGATCCCGCTGCCAAAAATCTGGCACGAGGTCGCCAATGCGCTCGGCGGCTCGTCGCTGGCGATCGGCCTGCTCGTGACCGGGGCCGGATTGCACCTGGAAGGCCTGTTCCGACCGAGCCTCGCCGCCAGCGTGGCGGTGGTGCTGAAGCTGATCCTGATGCCGGTGCTCGCGGTCGCGCTGGCCGTCTGGTTCGGCCTCACCGGCGCAAATCTCGCGATCGTGGCCGCCTGCGCAGCAGTGCCGACCTCCCCGTCCGCCTATGTGCTGGCCCGCCAGATGGGCGGCGACGCCCCGCTGCTCGCCCAGATTATCACGCTGCAGACGATCTTGGCCGCGATCACGATGCCGATCGCGATCGCCTGGGCCAGGCCTTAGACGTAAGGTCCCACCACGAAAAAGCTGACGATATTGGTGGTCGAATGAACCATCACGGTTAGCCATGTTGAATTGCTACGCCAGCGAAAATAGCCGAGAGCCAGGCCAGAGACGAATATACAGAGGCGACCGGGCCAATCGTATTGAGTGTGGTTCATTGCCCAAACCACTGATGTCAGCACGATGGCCCCGATTGGACCCAGGAAAGATTGCGACCAGCCACGAAACATGAAGCCGCGGACGATGAACTCTTCCATCACTGGCGCCGCTTGCAGCCACCGATGAGAAGGGTCAGCAAACCAACCTGTCCTTGAACGCTTAAACGGGGAGCGAGCGAACTATCATCTGCACCCACGAAAGCACGGAAATAGCCTTCCGCGATCCACAGCACGGCTGCGACCGTTAACGCGAGAAAGAACTCTCCCGCGCCCGGCCAATTCAGCGCAAGATACTCCGAGAACTCGCGGCCGATCCTTCGGATCGCAAGCCAAAGCACGACTATGGCGGCCGGACTCCCCACAACGAGAGCAGCGCCTTGCCACCGTCCCTCGTACTCAACATGACTCAACGGGATTGTCCCGTAGTGCGCGAGCAGGAGGATGGTGAGGACAATTGCCGCCGTCACGGCAAAGGCACCGTAGGCCACAAGGCCAATCAGCGTCGTTTCCACGAAGTCCTACGTCCGCGGCGATTTTGCCGAAGCCGGGACCGGAGCATTGGCATTTTCGAAGTTCGACATAAGGAATTTTCTGCAACGTCGCAGCGAAGGTGGGCTTGGGCTCTACCTAACACAGGAAACAATCACCCCGCCAGCCACCAGGTCTGCACCGTCGCCGCCAAATTGTTCAACGCGTGCAACAGAATGGTCAGCCAAATCGAGCCGGTGCGAAAGCGCAAGTAGCCGAACAAGAGCCCGATCGACAGCACCTCGCAGAGGAAGAACCAGTCGTACTGCAGGTGCATCACCGTCCAGACGATCGACGACAATACGATCGCGCCATAGGGGCCGAGAAACGATTGCGACCAGCCGCGGTAGAGCCAGCCGCGGGCGAACAGCTCTTCCCACACCGGCGCGGCAACAACGAATGCAATCACCAGCAGCCATAGCGCACCGTCAGCCTGCGCCGATTTCAGCACGTCGCCCATGAAACCGGGCGTCACGTCGCGGCCCGCCAGGCGGGACACCATGTCCCAGGCCTCGACCAGGACCGCCAGCGCAACGATGCCGATGATGACATTCTTCCACGACGTCCAGCGCAGCCCGAGATAGTCGGCAAACGGGATTCGCGTCGGGCGGATCGCGACCCACAGCGCCAGCAAGACCATCGGCAGGCCCGCGACGACCGAGAGCGAGATCGTCAAACCGCTGGCGACCACATGGGTGAGACCGGCCATCGACAGTGGCCCGTCCTGCCGCATCACGAAATAGACGATGACCGCGAGCTGCCCGAGAAACATCCCGGCGAAAATCAGCAGGGCCCACAGCGCGGTGCCCCAGAATTTCCAGACCCGCGGTTGACGTGGCGGCGGTTCGATCGCCGCAGGCGGCATGTCGGGATTGAGTGCGTCCATCAGCAAACTTTCATCGCAGCGCCCGTTCAAGCAGTGCGCGCTGGTCCTCGTCAGACAGTTCCACTGCACCGTACACGTCGGCGTGGCTTGCGGCGCGATGGAATCGGGGGATCATAAGCCTGCCCGCTCGCACGGGGCAGCAAAAATGTGCCCTAGACGCTTCCATGCGTTGGCGCATGGCGGCCGAGGCGCACGTCCAGCCAGTCGCTCGCGCGGGTCTTGTTCACGTCATTTCTGGAAGCCTGGACAGGAAAAATGTCGCCGGCGCGCAGCGGCCGGCCATCGGGATACGCCGCCATCTCCATGGTCGACTCATGCGTGGCCCCGTCCACCGGGGAGATGTAGGCAAAGCGAATCTCGATCTTGTGCTTGATGTCGTAGCCCTGCCACTTCGGATGGCCGCGCGTCAGAAGGACGGCAAGCTCGCACGGCAGGAGATCGGAGCTCGAGCTCCGCCGCCCCTCGGTCTTGTCCATGTAGCACTGGTCCTTGACACTGCTGACGCGCGCGTCGATCGGCCGGAAGTTCACCCGCTTGTCGAACTCGCTGTGGGCATAGAAAGCCGCAAGGCCGACGCAAATCATCCCGTAAACGCCAAGACGCATCCTTGATGCTCCCATGCTGCCGAGCGGCGCCGATCAGATGCGTGTCTCGTCGACCTTGGTCTTGGAGGCCAGGATCGGAAATGCGTCCCCAGCGCGCAGTGGTTTGCCGTTGGGGAGGAAAGTCAGTTGCAGGCTCGATGTGTGCGCGGCGCTATCGACCGGCGAGACATAGGTGACGCGCAGCTCGATCTTGTGCTTCACGTTGTAGCCCTGCCATTTCGGATGATCGCGTCGCAGCAGCTCGGCAACCTCGCAACGCACCGGGTCGGAGGTGAACGTCGTCTTGGTGACGACCCCGCGCTCGACCTTTTCCAGATAGCACTGCTCGTTGACAGTGGCGATGCGCGCCTCGACGCGCTGAAAGTTCATGTTCCTGTCGTACTGATCGTAAATCGCAATGCCGAAAGCGCCGACGGCAACAGCTGCAATGGCTAAACGCATGACCCGTGCTCCCGCAATGCCGTACATCACGGGATCGCAATTAAGGAGTGTTGAACACGCGCGCGGCCGCTATTCGCGATGACAACCGTACCCTTGCGAAAATGCCTCGCATTTGAGGCAATGTCGACCGGCCCTAGCGCGACCGCGTAATCGGAAAATCGTAGGCCTGACCGCCCGCCCCCGGCAGCGAAAAGTGCCACCATTCCTTGGAATAGTTCGCAAAGCCCTGCCGGCCCATCGCCGACACCAATCTGCTGCGCCAACGCCGCTGCGCCGATGTGATCGAGCCAGCAGCGGTATGGCCCTTCACATCCGAGCAGTCATAGCCGGTGCCCATGTCGACGCTGCCCTCCGGGGCGCGCTTTGCCACCGGCGCCGTGCAGTCGGCATAGTCGCGCGCGGGATCGAATTTACCGGAATTGTCGGCCGCGAGATCGACCAGCGTCAGATCGACCGCGGCTCCCGTCGAATGGCCGGAATGAGTGGCGATGTAGCCGAGCCGGAACAGGTCCGCTTTCGAGAAGGCTGGATTGTAGCGCCGCTCGGCCGCGGTTTCCTTGCCGTTCTGCGACCACGCCACCATGTCGGCGACCGCACGCGCCGGCCGGTAGCAATCGAACATCTTCAGCGACAGTTTTTGCCGTGTGAGTTCCTGCTGCACGGCCTTGAGACGCAGCCCCACCTCACGCGTCACCACGCATTCGCTGGCGCCATAGCCCACGATCGGCCGCCCTATGAAATTGTTCGAGGTGGCGTAGCGGATGTCCTGGATGATGGTCGGGTCGATATCGCGCAGGAACACGAAGCCGTCAGGCAGGCCCTGTGCGTGGGCGGACGACGCCGTGATCACGACAATGAGAGCCGTCATAGTTCTCTTCATGGAGGTCCCATCCAGCTCGTCATGGCCGCCCGCAGGAGGCCGCGGATATCATACTCGGGGATAACTCGTCCGGCCCCTCTTCGCGCTTGCCCCTTGGGCCATCCGCGCCTATAGCTCTCGCTTTAATGACCCCATCATTGAAATCGACTTTCGTCCTTGGTCACCGGCATCTGCTGGGCATCGAGGGCCTTTCCGCCCACGACATCACCGGCCTGCTCGACCTCTCCGAGGAGTATGTCGAGCTCAACCGCCAGGTCGACAAAAAACGCGCCTCGCTGCGCGGCCGCACCCAGGTGAACCTGTTCTTCGAGGCCTCGACGCGGACCCAGTCCTCGTTCGAGATCGCCGGAAAACGGCTGGGCGCCGACGTCATGAACATGTCGGTGTCATCGATGTCCACCCGCAAGGGCGAGACGCTGATGGACACCGCGGTAACGCTGAACGCCATGCACCCGGACATCCTGGTGGTCCGCCACCACGCCTCCGGCGCAGTGGAACTGCTCGCGCGCAAGGTTGACGGTTCCGTGATCAATGCCGGCGATGGCGCCCACGAGCACCCGACCCAGGCGCTGCTCGACGCGCTCACGATCCGGCGCAACAAGGGCCACCTCGAGGGCCTGGTGATCGCGATCTGCGGCGACGTGCTGCATTCGCGCGTCGCCCGCTCCAACATCCTGCTGCTCAACACCATGGGCGCCCGCGTCCGCGTGGTGGCGCCCTCCACGCTGTTGCCGGCAGGCATCGAGCGGATGGGCGTCGAGGTCGCGCGCGACATGCGCGAGGGGCTTGAGGGCGCCGACATCGTCATGATGCTGCGGCTGCAGCGCGAGCGCATGAACGGCTCCTTCGTTCCGTCGACCGCCGAGTATTTCCATTATTTCGGCCTCGACCAGAAGAAGCTCGGCTATGCCAAGCCGGACGCGCTCGTAATGCATCCGGGACCGATGAACCGCGGCGTCGAGATCGACACTTTTGTGGCCGACGGCGCGCAGTCGCTGATCCGCGAACAGGTTGAAATGGGAGTGGCGGTACGCATGGCGGTGCTTGAAGCACTGGCCCGCAACCTGCCGAACGCGTGACGCCATGCTGACTGACCGCAGACCCATCCTGCTCGCCAACGCCCGAATCATCGACCCGTCGCGCGATTTCGACGGCCCTGGCGACGTCCTGATCGCCGACGGCGTGATCCGCGACGCCAAGCGCGGCATCGGCGCCGCCGGCGTCCCTGAAGGCACCGACATCGTCAATTGCGCCGGCAAGATCGTCGCCCCCGGCCTGATCGACATGCGCGCCTTCGTCGGCGAGCCCGGCGCCAGCCACCGCGAGACCTTTGCGTCCGCCAGCCAGGCCGCGGCGGCCGGCGGCATCACCACCATCATCTGCCAGCCGGATACGTCGCCGGTGATCGACAATTCGGCGACCGTCGATTTCGTGATGCGCCGCGCCCGCGACACCGCGATCGTCAACATCCACCCGATGGCAGCCCTCACCAAGGGCATGCAGGGCCACGAGATGACCGAGATCGGCCTGCTGAAGGCCGCCGGCGCCGTCGCCTTCACCGACGGCGACCGCAGCGTCACCAATGCGCAGGTGATGCGTCGTGCGCTGACCTACGCCCGCGATTTCGATGCGCTGATCGTGCATCACACCGAAGACCCCAACCTGGTCGGCGAAGGCGTGATGAACGAGGGTGAGTTTGCGACGCGGCTCGGGCTGGCCGGGATTCCGACCGCCGCTGAATCGATCATGCTCGAGCGCGACCTGCGGCTCGTCGCACTGACCGGCGGGCGCTATCACGCGGCCTCGCTGACCTCGATGGAGTCGCTGGAGATCCTCAAGCGTGCCCGCGATGCCGGGCTCGACGTCTCGGCCTCGGTCTCGATCAACCATGTGACGCTGAACGAGAACGACATCGGCCCCTACCGCACCTTCCTGAAGCTGTCGCCGCCGCTACGCACCGAGGACGACCGCAAGGCGCTGGTGGCAGCGCTGGCCTCCGGGCTGATCGACGTCGTGATGAGCGACCACAATCCGCAGGACGTCGAGGTCAAGCGGCTGCCGTTCGCGGAAGCGGCACATGGCGCGGTCGGCCTGCAGACCATGCTGGTGGCGGCGTTGCGGCTGATCCACAATGGCGAGATGGATTTCAAGACGCTGATCCGCGCGATGTCGACGCGGCCGGCCGAATTGCTCGGGCTGGCAGGCGGCACGTTGCGCGCGGGCGCGCCGGCCGACGTGATCGTGATCGACGCCGAGACGCCCTGGGTGCTCGACCGCGACGACCTCAAGTCGCTTTGCAAGAACACCCCGTTCGACGATGCCCGCTTTTCCGGCCGCGTGATGCGGACGATTGTCGGCGGACGCACGGTGTACGAACATGTCTAGCGCTCGGCGCGACGGGAGGTTCCGCAATGTCGGGTGATTGGTTTCTCATTGTCGCATTGCTGATCGGCTACCTGCTCGGCTCGATCCCGTTCGGCCTGATCCTGACCAGGCTCGCCGGCACGCAGGATTTGCGTTCGGTAGGCTCGGGCAATATCGGCGCCACCAACGTGCTGCGCACCGGGCACAAGGGCCTCGCCGCGGCGACCTTGATCGGGGACATGCTCAAGGGCACGATCGCCGTCATCATCGCCGGGACCTATGACGGCCCTGACGCGGCGATGCTGGCCGCGCTCGGCGCCTTCCTCGGCCACCTCTTCCCGATCTGGCTGAAATTCAAGGGCGGCAAGGGTGTCGCGACCTATATCGGCGTGCTGCTCGGCCTGTTCTGGCCGGCGGCGCTGATCTTTGCCGCGATCTGGCTCGGCACCGCCTACACCAGCCGCTATTCGTCGCTGTCGGCGCTGGTCGCGGCCTTCGTGACGCCGATCTTCCTGTGGTGGTTCGGCCACGCGGCACTGGCCTCGCTGTTCGCCGTGCTGACGCTGCTGCTGTTCTACATGCACCGCGAGAACATCAAGCGCCTGCAGGCCGGCACCGAAGGCAAGATCGGCGCGTAGCGCGCCAGCGCTACTGCCGCTTCAGCGCCTCCTCGACAAAGCTCGCGGCCGCCAGCGCCTGCGCGTCGGCGCCGAACTTCGCGATCACGGTCACACCAACAGGCAATCCGCCCTCGGCAACGAGCGCCGGCACGTTGACGCAGGGCACACCCATCAAGGTCCAGAGCCGGTTGTAACGGGGATCGCCGGTCGACGCCAAACCCGCAGGTGCTGCGCCCGGCGCCGACAGCGTCAGCAGCACGTCGACCTCGTCGAAGATGGCGGCGAGCGCCCGCCGCGCCCGCAGGGTGACGTCCATCGCGGCATCGTACTCGGCGGGCGTGCCGCTCTTGCTCTCGTCGAGCCGGCCACGCAGCAGCGGCGGCATCGCATCATAATTCTGCCCGTACTCCCAGGCCAACGACTGATGCGCCTCGAACTCCTGCACGATGGGATGGATGCGCCACGCCTCCGCGACGATCTCCGGCATCGCTAGCTCGCGCACCAATGCGCCAGCCTTTTCCGCCGCACGCGACGCCTTCTGCAGCGCCGCCGCGCCCGACGCCTCCGGTGCGTCGGCAAAGGCCTGCGTCACCACGCCGATCCGCGGCGCTGCAACGCTCGCCGGCACCAGCAGCTCCGGCCGGTGGGTCATCGCCGATAGCCCGGCCGCGACATCGCGCACGCCGGCGCCGAACAGCCCGACCGTATCGAGGGTCCACGAGAAACATTTCACGCCGACCGTCGGCAGCAGCCGATAGCTCGGCTTGATCGCGGCGACGCCGCAGAACGAGGCCGGCCGGATCACCGAGCCGCCGGTCTGTGTCCCCAACGCCAGCGGGATCATCCCGGCGCCTACCGCCGCCGCCGAGCCGGCCGACGATCCACCCGGCGTATGGCCATGATTATGCGGATTGAGCGTCGCGGTCGGATCGTTCGCCGCGAACGCCGTGGTCGTGGTCTTGCCGACGATGGTGGCGCCGGCGCGCTTCAGGGCCATCACGACCGGCGCATCGGCGCGCGGGCGATTGCCACGGTAGATCTGTGCACCCATTTCGGTCGGGAAATCGGCGGTATCGATAATGTCCTTGATGCCGACCGCGATGCCGCGGAGCGGCCCGGACGATTGCGCGCGGGCGTTCGCATCGGTGCGGACGAAGGCGCCGATGGTCTTGTCCTGCGCGCCGATCGCCTCCAGCGATTGGCCGATGGCGGTATCGGGCGAAAGCGCGCCCCGTTCGATGCGTTGCTGAAGGTCGGCAAGTGAGATCATGGGCACTGCATCCTGCTGCTATCCGCCGTTTGTACGCAGCGGTTCGCGTGCGGGCAAGCCAATGGGCCGGTTGATCGCAATCTCCGGTTGGGCCAAGCTGCACCTCGCATGCATGACCGCCCGCACAAAATCTCCGACGCCGAACGGCTCAACCGCCTCAGATTGATCCGCTCTGACAATGTCGGCCCGCGCCGTATTATGGCGCAAACGCCACAAGGGGTCCTGCATGACTCGGGGCGGATCCACTACCTGAAGTTTCAGGGAATCCCGCCCATAGGCTAGGATGGCCGGGGGGATTCCCATGCGTGAATACGTTAAAGTGCTTCCTTTGGGGTTGCTGCTGCCTCTTGTCATTGGAGCGGCTTCCGTGAAGCCCGGTCAACTCAAGACAGGCCACCCTCAAATCCAAATTAGGCCACGAGTGTCGGAAACAGGCCAGTACCCAGCACTAGAGCTTTAGATTTAGGAAGATATGGCACTTCGATTTGTGATCGAATTTTTTAAATGCGCCGCAATCGTAGTTGCTATGACGCTGGGAACGGCCCTTGCGGCTGAGATGGTGGTATTCGCTCTATCCGACCGGGATGTAAGTGGCGCCTTTGGTTCTGGTCTGGCCGGAACTGCTGGCGGCGTGGTTGGCTTGGTCCTCGCCGTCGTGATCGTCCTTAGGCGATTTGCCGATGTCTAAGATTGATCGGACCCTTGTGGCGTTCGCGCCATAATACCGGGCCCGCGCACTTTTGCATCGCTGCTCCGCCATTTCGGCGATGCGGCGAGCGCGCTGGAGCGGCTGCCCGATCTCGCGCGCCGCGGCGGCGCATCGGGACCGGGGCGCATCTGAAGCGAGGCGGACGCCGCCGCCGAACTCGCCGCCTGCGAAAAGTTCGGCGTCGATCTCGTCGCGCCCGATGAAGCCCCCTATCCGCCGTGCCTTGCCGCCATCGACGATGCGCCGCCGCTGCTCGGCGTGCGCGGTGCGATCGATGTGCTGACGCGGCCGATCATCGCGATCGTCGGCTCGCGCAACGCCACCGGCGCCGGACTGAAATTTGCAGGCACCCTCGCGCGCGATCTCGGCGACGCCGGCTTTATCGTGATCTACGGCCTTGCCCGCGGCATCGACCAGGCGGCGCATCGCGCCAGCGTCGCCAGCGGCACGGTCGCGGTGCTCGCCGGCGGCCACGACCGGATCTATCCGCCGGAGCATACCGACTTGTTGACGGCGCTGCTCGACCAGGGTGCTGCGATCTCCGAAATGCCGCTCGGCCATGTGCCGCGGGCGCGCGACTTCGCCCGCCGCAACCGGCTGATCTCGGGCGCTTCACTCGGCGTTGTCATCGTCGAGGCCGCGCATCGCTCGGGCTCGCTGATCACCGCGCGGATGGCGGCCGAACAGGGCCGCGAGGTGTTTGCCGTGCCGGGCTCGCCGATCGATCCGCGCGCCGCCGGCACCAACGACCTGATCAAACAGGGCGCGACCTTGGTCACCGAAGCCGCCGACGTCATCAACGCCGTCGCACCGATCATGGAGCGGCCGATCATGTTGTCCGCGCGCGAAGACGACGATCCGCTGGATTTTTCCACCGGCGCGCCCGACCGCGACAGGATCATCGATCTGCTCGGCCCGACCCCGATCAGCCTCGACGATCTGATCCGGATGGCGGATGTATCGCCCGCGGTTGCACGCGCGGTGCTGCTGGAGCTCGACCTAGCCGGCAAGCTCGAGCGCCACGGCGGCGGACTGGTGTCGATGATTTAGCTTGGAGTCCGCCTCGCCCCGCTTGCGGGGAGAGTCAGCCGTGATTCCGCCCGTCGAACCGCGTGCGCGCGCCCTCGATCTCCGGCAGATGCGCGAAGGCCCATTGGCCGAGCGCCTTCACCGGCTCCGCCAGTCCGCGACCAAGATCAGTCAATTCGTAATCGACCCGCGGCGGAATGGTCGGGAATATCGTGCGCGTCACCAGGCCGTCGCGCTCCAGCCCGCGCAAGGTGAGCGTCAGCATCCGCTGCGAGATGCCGGCGATTGTGCGCTTGAGTTCGTTGAAGCGCCGTGGCCCGTCGATCAGCACCATGATCACGAACACGCTCCATTTGTCGCCGACCCGCGCCAGCACCGAGGCCACCGCGCGGCAATCGCTGTGGTCACCTGCCGGTCCCGGCAGCGGCGGCAGGGCAGGCACACGGATGTTCTCGGGTCTCATTGCTGTGCTCTGGTTTCAAAAATGTGCGTTCTTGCGGAGATTTACGACAGTCACTCATATAGCGCCAGTTACAAATATATACCAAAGGTGACACCTGCCATGAAACTCCTGCATCTCGATTCCAGCGTCCTCGGCCCCCACTCCGTTAGCCGCCAGGTCTCCGCCGCCGCCGTCGAGCGGCTGCGCCAGGCCAATCCCGGCCTCGCCGTGACCTATCGCGACCTCTCCACGGCCCCGCTTGGCCACCTCACTGGCTCCCACCTCGCCGCCGGCCAGGGTGCCACGCCGGAACCGTCGCTGCGCGACGACATCGCTGCCGGACAAGCCGTGCTGGACGAGTTCCTGGCCGCCGATATCGTCGTGATCGGCGCGCCCATGTACAATTTTACGATTCCGAGCCAGCTCAAGGCCTGGATCGACCGCGTCGTGGTTGCGGGCAAGACCTTCAAATACGGCGCTAATGGCGTCGAGGGGCTGGCCGGCAACAAGCGCGTCATCGTCGCGATCTCGCGCGGCGGCTTCTACGGCGCCGGCACACCGATGGCCGTGCTCGAGCATCTCGAGACTTATCTGCGCGGGGTGTTCGGCTTTATCGGCGTCAAGAATCTTGTATTCATCTCCGCGGACGGCATCCAGATCGGCCCTGAGCATCGCGAAAAGGCCGTCGCCGGCGCGCTGCTGGCCGCAGGCAGCCTGAACGCAGCCTGACGCCAAAAATGCCCGCCGTCGCTTCGGCGACGGCGGGCTGTCAGGTCGACGAAGTCAGAACCAGGCGCCCTGGATTCCGCAAATCACGGCGACGAGTGAAATCAACAGACCGATGCCTGAAAACAATGCGATCGTGACAAGCTGAGACGTATCTGAACTTTCGGAGGCGGATGAGACCGGAACCGATGTCGGGATGGGGGCAGATTTTGGCGCAATTGCTTTGGGCATGATGGCAACTCCAAATGAATCTGCACTGAAAAAATCCCGGCCCATTCAGGAGTCCCGGTGGTCGGTCAAAGGTTCAATTGATTTGGCTCGCGCGACCCTACATGCGCAAATGTTCAGCCGGCGTGATGCGGATCACACCGGCTGATTTTATATTAAGCGATGATTCAGCCGCGATAGATCGGCGCGCCCGCAGGCGAGGCCGTCGCACCGCCATCGACGAACAGTTCCTGCCCCTGCAAATGCGCTGAATCGTCCGAGGCCAGGAACAGCACCGTCTTCGAAATGTGATGGGGTTCACCCATGCGCCCGAGCGGCGTGGTCTTGCCGATCCGCGCCTCGAAGATTTTTTCGGCTTCCGGCGTCGCGGTCGCGGCGCCCCAGATCGGTGTGCGTACCGCGCCCGGCGCCACCACATTGACGCGGATGTTGCGCGGCGACAGTTCCGAGGCCATCACCCGCGCCATCGCGCGCACGCCGGCCTTGCTCGCCGCATAGGCGGAATAACCGGGATTGCCGAGCACCGAGATCACCGAGCCGTTGAGGATGATGGACGCGCCGTCGTTGAGATAGGGCACAGCCGCCTGCACCGTGAAGAACACGCCGGTGAGGTTGGTCCGGATCACGTTCTCGAACGCCGCAAGCGTGGTGCCGCCGAGCGGCGTCTGCCCGGGAATGCCGGCATTGGCGAACACGACGTCGTATTTGCCGAATTTCTCCGCACCCTGCTTCACCGCGGCTTCGAGCGCCGCGACGTCGGTGGCGTCGGCCACCACCGCAAGTCCGTTCGGCCCCAATTCCTTCGCCGCGGCCCCGAGCGTTTCCTTGTTGCGCCCGGTGATCACGACCCTGGCGCCTTCGGCGACGAACAGCTTTGCCGTCGCAAGGCCAATGCCGCTATTGCCGCCGGTGATCAACGCCGTCTTGTTTGCGAGTCTCACGTCCGCCTCCTCAGTGGTTGCATTATTAAACTTCATTGCCTAACTAGGATATCTGGTTTAATATTGCAACTACACAAGGCCGTGATGATCGAGCATGATCCGGAAAAGTGTGAAGCGGTTTTCCGAAGAGATCATGCTCAAACAAGAAGCTTTCCGGAGACCTCGCGTGAAACGAACCAGTCTTGCAGGTGACGGTTGCCCGGTCGCACGCGCGCTCGACGTGTTCGGCGACTGGTGGTCGCTGCTGATCATCCGCGACGCCAGCCTCGGCCGGCGTCGCTTCGGCGAATTCCAGGAGAGCCTCGGCCTGGCGAAGAACATCCTCGCGAGCCGGCTGCGCACGCTGGTCGAGCGTGGCATTCTGAAGATGGTCCCCGCCTCCGACGGCAGCGTCTACCAGGAATATGTGCTGACGCCGAAGGGGCGCGGCATCTTCCCGATCCTGGTCGCGCTCCGGCAATGGACCGAGGAGTTCGACGAGCATCCGGACGAGATCGCAACGATCATGGTCGACCGCGACACCGGCAAGCCGGTGAAGAAGCTCGCGCTGTATTCGCAGGACGGCCGCATGCTTGATGCCGGCGCAATCACGCTGAAGCCGCGGCCGGCGAAACGCAAACGCGTAAGCGCATAGCGTTGCTCTGTGCCCGCATAACCCGGATCACTGAGTTGCCCGACATGGCAAGCCCTCCCGCGAAAGCTCGGGCAAATCATGTCGCGAGAATGCGAGGCTGCGTCCCATCCACGGCTGTCATCGCCCGGCCTGTACGCAATTGCGCACATGGGACCGGGCGACCCAGTACGCCGCGGCCCATCGGCTCAAGCACAGGCGCCTCTGGAATACTGGATCGCCCGCTTTCGCGGGCGATGACACCACCTCACGACAGTTTCCGCCTGCTCCGCACCCGCATCTGTTCGTCGGCTTCCAGCCGCGCCATCGCAAGCAAGTGGTCGAGCACCCTGAATTTGTTGCGCTGGGCCAGTCCGGCGAGTTGGGTCGCGGCTGCTGCGATCAGGACCAGGGCGTCATCCGGGCTGCCCTCGCCACGTGTATCGTCGTCCGCCGATCGACGCCGGCCGGACGCTTTGCGCTTCCGGCCGCCTTCTGTCCTGCTCAAGAAGGCTACTTCCCCTGCACCTGTGTAAAGAGAGATACGCTGTTTCCGGCCGCAACTCTAGGGCGTATTTTTCAACTCTGGGGATAGGATTCTGACACCGAAAACTGCCCCTTCAATATCTGTCGATTTGACAGGGACCGCCCCAGCACCCATGTTCGCCCCGACATGGCGGACCGCGAGTCTAGCGGAACCGACCTTCAAATTTTCCTGTAAACCATTGGAATGACATGAATATCGTCATTGTGGAGTCGCCGGCCAAGGCCAAGACGATCAACAAATATCTGGGGTCCTCCTACGAGGTCCTGGCGTCGTTCGGCCATGTTCGCGACCTCCCGGCCAAGAACGGATCGGTCGATCCGGACGCCAATTTCCAGATGATCTGGGAGATCGATGCCAAGGCCGCCGGCCGGCTCAACGATATCGCCAAGGCGCTGAAGGGCGCCGACCGCCTGATTCTCGCAACCGACCCTGATCGCGAGGGCGAAGCGATCTCCTGGCACGTGCTTGAAGTGATGAAGGAGAAACGCGCGCTGAAGGACCAGAAGGTCGAGCGCGTGGTGTTCAACGCCATCACCAAGCAGGCGGTCACCGACGCCATGAAGGCGCCGCGCCAGATCGACGGCGCGCTGGTCGACGCCTATATGGCGCGCCGCGCGCTGGACTATCTGGTCGGCTTCACGCTCTCCCCCGTGCTGTGGCGCAAATTGCCCGGCGCGCGTTCGGCGGGCCGCGTGCAGTCGGTCGCGCTGCGGCTGGTCTGCGACCGCGAGCTCGAGATCGAGAAGTTCGTCCCCCGCGAATACTGGTCGCTGGTCGCCACCCTACTGACGCCGCGTGGCGATGCCTTCGAAGCGCGCCTGGTCGGTGCCGATGGCAAGAAGATCCAGCGCCTCGACATCGGCACCGGCGCGGAAGCCGAGGATCTCAAAAAGGCGATCGAGGCCGCGCTGTTCAAGGTCGCGACCGTCGAGGCCAAGCCGGCGCGGCGCAACCCGCAGGCGCCCTTCACCACCTCGACCTTGCAGCAGGAGGCCAGCCGCAAGCTCGGCTTCGCCCCGGCGCACACCATGCGCATCGCGCAGCGTCTTTATGAAGGTATCGACATCGGCGGCGAGACCACCGGCCTCATCACCTATATGCGTACCGACGGCGTCCAGATCGATCCGTCCGCCATCACCCAGGCCCGCAAGGTGATCGGCGAGGACTACGGCAACGCCTATGTGCCGGATGCCCCGCGCCAGTACCAGGCCAAGGCCAAGAACGCCCAGGAAGCGCACGAAGCGATCCGCCCGACCGATCTGTCGCGTCGCCCGGCCTCGATCGGCCGCCGGCTCGATGCCGACCAGGCGCGGCTCTATGAGCTGATCTGGAAGCGCACCATCGCAAGCCAGATGGAATCGGCGGAGCTCGAGCGCACCACCGTCGATATCGAAGCCAAGGCCGGCGCCCGCACGCTGGAGCTGCGCGCCTCGGGTCAGGTCATCAAGTTCGATGGCTTCCTCGCGCTCTATCAGGAAAGCCGCGACGACGAGGAGGACGATGAGTCCCGCCGCCTGCCCGCGATGAGCGCGGGCGAGGCCGTGAAGCGCCAGAGCCTTGCCGTCACCCAGCATTTCACCGAGCCGCCGCCGCGCTTCTCGGAAGCTTCGCTGGTGAAGCGGATGGAAGAGCTCGGCATCGGCCGTCCCTCGACCTATGCCTCAATCCTGCAGGTGCTGAAGGACCGCGGCTACGTCAAACTGGAGAAGAAGCGGCTGCACGGCGAGGACAAGGGCCGCGTTGTGGTCGCGTTCCTGGAAAACTTCTTCTCGCGCTACGTCGAGTACGACTTCACCGCCGATCTGGAGGAGCAGCTCGACCGCGTCTCCAACAACGAGATTCCCTGGCAGCAGGTCCTGAAGGATTTCTGGACCGGCTTCATCGGCGCCGTAAACGACATCAAGGACCTCAGGGTCGCCGAAGTGCTCGACGCGCTCGACGGCATGCTGGGCCCGCACATCTACCCGCCGCGCGCCGATGGCGGCGACGTCAGGCAGTGCCCGACCTGCGGCACCGGCAAGCTCAATCTGAAAGCCGGCAAGTTCGGCGCCTTCGTCGGCTGCTCGAACTATCCGGAATGCCGTTACACCCGTCCGCTCGCGGCCGACAACGCCGAGAGTGCCGACCGCATCCTCGGCAAGGACCCCGAAACGGATCTCGATATCGTGGTGAAGGCCGGCCGGTTCGGTCCCTACATCCAACGCGGCGAGCAGAAGGATTACGCCGAAGGCGAGAAGCCGAAGCGCGCGGGGATTCCCAAGGGCACCTCGCCCGGCGATGTCGACCTCGAGCTTGCGCTGAAACTGCTGTCGCTGCCGCGCGAGATCGGCAAGCATCCGGAGACCGGCGAGCCGATCACGGCCGGCCTCGGCCGCTTCGGACCGTTCGTCAAGCATGAGAAGACCTATGCCAGCCTCGAGTCCGGCGACGAGGTGTTCGACATCGGGCTGAACCGCGCTGTCACGCTGATTGCGGAGAAGGTCGCCAAGGGCCCGAGCGGCCGCCGCTTCGGCGCCGATCCCGGCAAGCCGCTCGGCGATCACCCCTCGCTCGGCGCAGTCGCGCTGAAGAACGGCCGCTACGGCGCCTACGTCACCGCTGGTGGCGTCAACGCGACGATCCCGAACGACAAGACGCCCGACGAGATGACGCTTGCCGATGCGATCGTGTTGATCGACGAGCGCGCCGCCAAGGGCGGCGGCAAGAAGGTCAAGAAGACGAAAGCCGCGAAGCCGGCCAAATCAGCGAAGCCTGATGGCGACGCCGAGGCCAAGCCTGCCAAGAAGGCCGCGGCGAAGAAGTCCGCCGCAAAGCCGAAATCTGACGCGATCAGCAAGGCGCGCGCTCCGGTCTCGTCAGCCGCCAAGACCTCGGCCGCGAAGCCCGCGGCACCAACCAAAGCACCCGCGAAGAAGAGCGCCGGCAAGGCAAGAGGATAAGTGAAACCAAAACACGACCATGGCTTTCCGGCCCGGGACGCCATCGTCGCTTTCATTCGCGCCAATCCAGGCAAGGTCGGTACCCGCGAGATCGCCCGCGAGTTCGGCCTGAAGAACGCCGACCGCGCCGAGCTGAAGAAGATCCTGCGCGAACTCGCCGACGACGGCACGGTCGCCAAGCACGGCCGCAAGATCCTTCAGCCGGCCGCACTGCCGCCGACCGTGCTCGCCGACATCACCGGCCGCGACAGCGATGGCGAGCTGATCGCCACGCCCGCCGAGTGGGACTCGGAAGACAACGGCCCCGCACCTAAAATCCGCATCGAGACCCCGCGGCGCCCGAAGCCCGGCACCGCCGCCGGCGTCGGCGACCGCGCGCTGCTACACGTCGATGTATCAGACGAACGCGACGGCACGCCCTACCGCGGCCGCGTCATCAAGGTGATCGACCACACGAAGAGCCGCATCCTCGGCATCTTCCGCCGCAACCCTGACGGCGGCGGACGACTGATCCCGGTCGACAAGAAGCAGGCCGGCCGCGAGCTCAACATCGCCAACGCCGATACCGGCGGCGCCGAGGACGGCGATCTCGTCAGCGTCGATCTGGTGCGCAGCCGCGGCTACGGGCTCGGCTCCGGCCGCGTCAAGGATCGCCTCGGCTCGCTGTCGAGCGAGAAGGCGATCAGCCTGATCGCGATCCACACCCACGACATTCCGCAGGTGTTCTCACCCGCCGCGATCCGCGAGTCCGAGGAGGCAAAACCCGCGACGCTGCAGGGCCGCGAGGACTGGCGCGATGTGCCGCTCGTTACCATCGATCCGCCGGACGCCAAGGATCACGACGACGCCGTGCATGCGGAGCTGGACGGAGATCCGAACAACAAGGGCGGCTACATCGTCCATGTCGCGATCGCCGACGTCGCCTTCTATGTGCGGCCCGACTCGGCGCTCGACCGCGATGCGCTCCAGCGCGGCAACTCGGTCTACTTCCCCGACCGCGTGGTGCCGATGCTGCCGGAGCGGATCTCCAACGATCTGTGCTCGCTGGTGCCGGGCGAGCCGCGCGGCGCGCTCGCGGTGCGGATGGTGATCGGCGCCGACGGCCGCAAGCGCTCGCACACCTTCCATCGCGTGCTGATGCGCTCGGCCGCGAAACTCAACTATGCGCAGGCGCAGGCCGCGATCGACGGCAGGCCGGACGACACCACCGGCCCCCTGCTCGATCCGATCCTCAAACCGCTGTGGACGGCCTACGCGCTGGTCAAGCTCGCACGCAACGAGCGCGACCCGCTCGACCTCGATCTGCCCGAGCGCAAGATCCTCTTGAAACCCGACGGCAGCGTCGACCGCGTGGTCGTGCCGCAGCGGCTGGATGCGCACCGGCTGATCGAGGAGTTCATGATCCTCGCCAACGTCGCTGCTGCCGAGATGCTGGAGAAGAAAAGCCTCCCGCTGATCTATCGTGTGCATGACGAGCCGAGCCAGGAGAAGGTTCACAATCTCCAGGAATTTCTGAAGACGCTCGACCTGCCCTTCACCAAATCCGGCGCGCTGCGGCCCGCACAATTCAACCGCGTGCTGGCGCAGGTCTCGGGCGAGGATTACGAGCCGCTGGTCAACGAGGTGGTGCTGCGCTCGCAGGCGCAGGCGGAATATTCCGCCGAGAATTACGGCCATTTCGGATTGAACTTGCGCCGCTATGCGCATTTCACCTCGCCGATCCGCCGCTACGCCGATCTGATCGTGCATCGCGCGCTGATCCGTGCGCTGGGCCTCGGCGAAGGCGCGCTGCCGCAGGACGAAACGCTGGAGACACTCGCCGAGATCGCGGCGCAAATCTCCGTCACCGAACGCCGCGCCATGAAGGCCGAACGCGAGACTGCCGATCGGCTGATCGCGCATTTCCTCGCCGATCGCATCGGCGCCACCTTCCAGGGCCGCGTCTCCGGCGTCACCCGTGCCGGCCTGTTCGTGAAGCTCGATGACACCGGCGCCGACGGCCTGATCCCGATCCGCACCATCGGCAGCGAATATTTCAACCATGACGAAACCCGCCACGCGCTGATCGGCTCGCGCAGCGGAACCATGTACCGGCTCGGCGACGTCGTCGACGTGCGCCTGGTCGAGGCAGCTCCAGTGGCGGGCGCGCTGCGGTTTGAGCTATTATCTGATGGTCAGGCCATTCCGCGTGGCGGAAGACGCGGGCGCGATGGCGCAACGCCCGAGCGGCGTGTCACGGGACCTGCCAAAGGATTTGCCAAAGGATTTGCCAAGGGATTTGCCAAGGCGGATCACGGAAAGAATGCGCGCAACAAGAAGGGCGGCAAGCCGGGGAAGCAAAAGCCCGGCAAATCGAAACGAGGCAAGTGATGGAAACGGTGACCCCATCAACGGTTGTCTGGACCCGCGATACCACGCAGCCCGAGAAGCGCGACGTATGGACTGCGATGAAGCGCGGCTTCCGCGGCCGCTGCCCGCGCTGCGGTCAGGGCAAACTGTTCCGCGCGTTCCTCAAATGCGATGGCCGCTGCCCGGTCTGCGACCTTGATTTCACGCCACATCGCGCCGACGATTTGCCCGCCTATCTCGTCATCATCATCGTCGGCCATATCGTGGTCCCGACCGCACTGTGGATCGAGACCGATTATTCGCCGCCGGTGTGGCTGCAGCTTTCGATCTATTTGCCATTCACGCTGTTCGCATCGCTGGCGCTGCTGCAACCGGTGAAGGGCGCCGTGATCGGGCTGCAATGGGCGTTGCGCATGGGTGGCTTTGACGAAAATGCCCCTAGCGACACCCCTCCGGTCTAGCTAAACCGGACGACAAGAAGAACCTGATGGGGATGAAATGACTGAAGCTACCGCCGCCGTCCAAGAAGGAAAAGAAGCCGATCATCATCCCTACTTCCGGCCCAAGGATGCAGCGACGCTGATCCTGATCGATCGCACCAGTGCGAAGCCGAAAGTGCTGGTCGGCAAGCGCCACGACAACGTCGTGTTCATGCCGGGCAAATATGTTTTCCCCGGCGGGCGCGTCGACAAGGCCGACAACCGCGTTCCCGTCGCAGCATCAATCACGCCCGAGCTCGAAGCCAATCTGTTGAAGGGCAGCCCGAAGATCACGGCCGGCCGTGCGCGCGCGCTCGCCAATGCCGCAATCCGAGAGGCCTGCGAGGAAACCGGTCTCTGCCTCGGCCGCAAGGTCGAGAAGCCTGCAAAACTCGACGGCCCGAAACTTGAAGGTCCCTGGGCGCCATTCGCCGAAGCCGGCCTGCTGCCTGATCCCTCAGGCCTGTTCCTGATCGCGCGCGCGATCACGCCGCCCGGCCGCGTCCGCCGTTTCGACACCCGCTTCTTCACCGCGGATGCCTCGACGATCGCGCACCGCGTCGAAGGCGTCGTGCATGCCGATGCCGAACTGGTCAAGCTGGTCTGGGTCGAGATCGGCTCCGAGCCGCTCGCCGATGCGCACGCCATGACCAAGAACGTGCTCGCCGAGCTCGACCGCCGTCTCGCCACCGGCCCGCTCCGCCACGACGCGGCCGTGCCGTTCTTCCATTTCTACGGCGGCAAGATGCAGAAGGATGTGCTCGGGGCGTAGATGTCTAGCTCGTCATTCCGGGGCGGCGCGAAGCGACGAGCCCGGAATCTCGAGATTCCGGGTTCTCGCTTCGCGAGCCCCGGAATGACAGTGTCGGGAGAGCACGCAAAAACAAAATAATCTTCCCAATGGCGCGTCGTGCACGGCCTCCCTATCTGTTCCGCTAACGACATCAACGACGGAACGGGGCAATGGCGAAGCGTCAACTCAAGCTCGGCGCGTTCATGCGGCCGGTCAGCATCCACACCGGCGCCTGGCGCTATCCCGGGGCCTGGCCGGACGCCAATTTCAACTTCGGCCACATCAAGCAGCTGATCCGCAAGCTGGAAGCCGGCAAGTTCGACGCCTTCTTCATGGCCGACCATCTGGCCGTGCTCAATATGCCGGTCAATGCGCTGAAGCGCAGCCACACCGTGACCTCGTTCGAGCCGTTCACGCTGCTGTCGGCGCTGTCAGCCGTCACCGAGCATATCGGCCTGATCGCCACCGGCTCGACCACCTTCGACGAGCCCTATCACATCGCCCGTCGCTTTGCCTCGCTCGACCACATCTCCGACGGCCGCGCCGGCTGGAACATCGTCACCACGTCCAATCCCGATGCGGCGCTGAATTTCGGCCTCGACGACCACATGGAGCATGCCGAGCGCTACAAGCGCGCCCGCGAGTTCTATGACGTCGTCACTGGTCTCTGGGATTCCTTCGCCGACGACGCCTTTGTGCGCGACGTCGAGTCCGGGCTGTTCTTCGATCCCGCAAAGATGCATGTGCTCGATCACAAGGGCAAATATCTCTCGGTGCGCGGTCCGCTAAATATCGCCCGCCCCGTGCAGGGCTGGCCCGTGATCGTGCAGGCCGGTGCGTCCGAGGACGGCAGGCAGCTTGCGGCCGAGACGGCGGAGGCCGTCTTCACCGGCGGCGGTAGCCTCGCAGATGGACAGAAACTCTATGCGGACATCAAGGGCCGCATGGAGAAAATCGGTCGCGATCCCGAGCATCTGAAAATCCTGCCCGGCGCCTTCGTCGTGGTCGGCGACAGCGTCGAGGAAGCCAAGGAGAAGCGCGCGCTGCTCGACAGCCGCGTGCATTATGAGAGCGCGATCGCGTCGCTCTCGGTGATCCTCGGCACCGACGCCTCCGGCTTCGATCCTGACGGGCAGTTGCCGCCGATTCCCGAAACCAACGCCAGCAAGAGCGGCCGGCAGCGCATGGTCGACGTCGCCGCGCGCGACAAGCTCACCGTGCGCCAGCTCGCCCAGCGCGTCGGCGGCTATGGCGGGCTTGCCTTCGTCGGCACGCCGCAAACCATCGCCGACCAGATGGAGGAATGGCTGACGGGCCGCGGCAGCGACGGCTTCAACATCATGTTCCCCTATTTGCCGCAGGGACTGTTCGAGTTCGTTGACAGGGTGGTGCCGGAACTGCAGAAGCGCGGGATTTTCCGCAAAGAATACGAGGGCAAGACGCTGCGCGAGAATTTGGGCCTGCCGCGGCCGAAAAACCGGTTCTTCGAGGGTTAATTGGCCGGAATCGCTGCTGTTTCGGCCGGGAAATCCTTGACTTTGGGCGGTTTGCGGCTAGTTTCCCGGCCAAACGCGGGCCGATTTGGCCGGCTCCCGATATCCCTGCATTTTCGAGGTTTTGCACATGGCCAAAGCGGTCACCATCAAGGTCAAGCTCGTGTCGACGGCCGATACCGGCTTCTACTACGTCGCCAAGAAGAATTCGCGCACCATGACCGACAAGCTGGTCAAGAAGAAGTACGATCCCGTGGCGCGCAAGCACGTCGAGTTCAAGGAATCCAAGATCAAGTAAGATCGCTGGACGCTGATCTCAAAACGGGGCCTTCGCGGCCCCGTTTTTGTTTTGCAGTCGCGCGTCATCCCCTATGCTTCCGAGGCCTTCCAAGGCAGGCCCGGGCGTAGGGTTCACATGAGCGCAACCTTGCAGGAAGGACACGTCGGTGGCTACTCGGTCGCCTACGGGCGCGAGGACACCTACTTCCCCGTCTACGTCACGGCGGCGCTGGCCGCGATCTTCGTCACGGCCACATGGATCACGGGTGCGCTTTATTGGCTTGTGCTCGCCGCGGCGGCAGCCGGTTTCACCTACTACAACATCCCCTTGCTGGAAGCTGGCCGCCCGACCATTGGCGCCAACCAATATGGCATCTTCATCCAGGCCTTCGGGCTGATCCGGTGGCGGGCCATCGAACGCATCGATCTCCTCGAGATCGCCGAGCGCGCGATGACCGTCCATGAGCTGCAGATCGCGCTCAACACGCCGCTCGGCAGCGCGCTCGTCGCCGACTGGCGCAAGCGGCCGGCCTATCGCCTGCTGATGCGGCTGCCATGGCGGATGGATCACCGTGGCGTGGTGCGCATCAGCCTCGAGCCGTTCGACCGCGCGCCCGATGAAATCCACCGGACGTTCCTCAGAATGTGGCGCTACTACCGGAGCTAACGGCCGCCGCAGGCACGCGCTATCCGTGCCCAGCGCCGCCTCAACGGCGAGCGCCGGGAAGGTGCAGACACGACGGAGCCCCGGGCGTCCCTGGCATCGACCCGTTCCAGTCTTTGACCTTCACAGCCGCCGAATGCCTCATCGCGCAGATGCGCATCCGCGATGCGCGCATCGGGATTGTGTGTGATGGTCATGAACCAAACGAGGCTGAAGAACAGCGACCACGCTGTGTTCCAATAGAACCAGTTCATGGGACTACCTCGAACAGCTTTGAACCGCGGGGCCGGCAGCAATCGCCGGCTCCGCGGAATGCCGCCCCAGTGCTACTGCACGACTTCACCATGCAGCGCGAGGTCGAGACCCTCGCGCTCGATGTCCTGCGTCACGCGCAGGCCGACGAAGAGATTGATCACGTACAGGAGGATCAGGCTCACGACGGCATCATACACGAATACGGTTGCGACGCCGATACACTGATTGACGAACTGACCGGGGTTTCCCTCCAGAACGCCCGCCGTTCCACCATATTGCTCGACCGCGAACACCCCGGTCAGCAGCGCGCCGACGATGCCGCCGATTGCATGGACGCCGAAGCAATCCAGCGCGTCATCATAGCTGAACATCCGCTTCAGCCCGGTGCATCCCCAGTAGCAGAACACACCCGCGCCGATGCCGATGGCGAAGGCGCCGACCGGCCCGACAAAGCCGGAGGCCGGCGTAATCGCAACCAGGCCGGCGACTGCGCCCGAGCAGATGCCGACGACGGTCGGCTTACCCTTCAGCGCCCACTCCACCAGCATCCAGGTGAAGCCGGCAACGGCGGTGGCGATCTGCGTCACCAGCATGGCCATGCCGGCCTGCATCCCTGCCGTCACGGCGGAGCCGGCGTTGAAGCCAAACCAACCAACCCAGAGCAGCGAGGCGCCAATGAACGTCAGCACCATGTTGTGAGCCGGTCCTGTGTCGGCGCGCTTGCCGAGCATGATGGCGCACATCAGCCCGGCCACACCAGCATTGATGTGCACCACGGTGCCGCCGGCGAAATCGAGAACCTTGACATAGGCGGCATCGTTGCCCGCGGAAAATATCCCGTCAGGTCCCCAGACCCAGTGCGCGATCGGTGCGTAGACGAGAATGGCCCAAAGGCCGATGAACCAGAGCATCGCGGAGAATTTCATGCGCTCGGCAAACGCACCGGCAATCAGCGCCGGCGTGATGATGGCGAACGTCATCTGGAAGCAGATGTAGACACTCTCCGGAATGGTCGCAGCAAGCGGATTGGGATTGCCGATCCCGCCCTTGCCGATGTCGCTCAGGATGTCCTTGAGGAACATGCGGTCGAGGCCTCCGATGAACGGAGTGCCGGCACGAAATGCCAGGCTGTAGGTCACAACGGCGAACAGAATCGTGACCAGGCAGGTGACGGCAAAACTGGTCATCACGGTGTCGCCGACATTCTTCTTGCGCACCATGCCGCCGTAAAACAGGCCCAGACCCGGAATCGTCATCATCAACACGAGTGCGACGGATGTGAGCATCCACGCGGTGTCGCCGGAATTTGGTGTGCACTTCTCGAGGATCTTGCCGCCGCAAACCGGCGGCGCTGCGTCCTCAGCCAGCGCAAGATCGCTGAACAGCAGGTACAGCAACGCTACTCCCAAGAGAGCAACCACGATTCTCACGAGCTTTTGGCGCGTGTATGTCCTTAACTCCATCATCTTCCTCCCATCGCAAGTGATGTCAGTGTTCGGAATTGCCTGATCGGGCTCTCAAGTGTGCACATGCGCATCTCGCTCGTGCTGGCGAGCGGCGCGGTCACGGCCTGTCCGGTTCTCGGGGTATTTCGAGGCGCCACAATGCGCGCGGCGGTGATCGCGGAGGTCGCGGCAGCATGAAGTCCGACATGAGGCACAAGGGCCTCTTGCTCGGCGGCGCGGCAAAAGCCGTCGGGCTCGGATGGCCGGAGATTGACGGCGACCAGCCTCATGGCGGCCAGCCTTTCCCTTGGGTCCCCAAGCCGGAAACCTCAGCGATGGTTTCCGCCTCCATTTATTAGCCAGAATCAATCAAGAATCATGCCATCGACGACGGCGAAACAACCTATTGAAAATGTTATAAGTTCAATGCCAACGGAGAGCGCCCCCGGCGATCCCTTGCATGTTATTGCAGCAATCGACTGATTGAAAAATAGGCTGAGATCGACGGCTGCCATTTCATGCGGCAACCGCCGAATTCGTTTGGATCAGCAGCTAGGCCGTCCTGAGCACCGGCGGCTGCGAGGGCCGGATCAGCGCGAACGCCACCTGGATGATACCGCCGGCGAGGCCAAGTGCGACGCCGATACGCCAGGCCATGGTGTAGGAGCCGAGCGTGTCATAGATCAGCCCTCCTCCGTAGGCGCCGAGGAAGCTGCCGATCTGGTGGCTCATGAAGGCAAGGCCCTGGATCATCGCCTGCCAGCGCAGCCCGAACATCTCGGCGACGGCGCCTGCGACCAGCGGACCGACGCCCATCCACAGGAAGCCCATGATGGCGCCGAACAGCAGCGTCGAGGCCGGCGTCGCCGGCAGCATGAAGTACCAGGCGAGCGCCAGCGAGCGCAGGATGTAGATCCCGCCGAGCAGCGCGAGCTTGTTCCAGCGCTGGCCGGCCCAGCCGAAGAACAGCGAGCCCAGCACATTGAAGCCGCCGATCATGCCGAGCGTCTGCGCGCTCAGCATCGGATCGAGGCCGCAGATCGCCAGATAGGACGGCAGATGCGTTGTCAGGAAGACGAGTTGCATGCCGCAGACCAGGTAAGCGCAGGTCATCACCACGAAGGATGCGTTGCTGAAGGCGGTCTTCACCGCGGTCGCAGCTGTGGCGTTGCCGATATCGTCGGCGGCGGGCTTCGGCAGCGGAATGTTGTCGACGCGGCCGGCGTACCAGGCGGCCGGGATCATGAACACCGACAGCACCACAAAGGCGGCGAGCCCGATGCGCCAGCCGAATCCTTCATTGAGCATCTGGCCGATCGGCGCCGACAGCAGCGCACCGAGCGAGCCCGCGGCGGAGACGATGCCGAGCACGGTCGAGCGCACCGTCGCAGGTACCGCGCGCGCGGCAACCGACATCGCGATCGCGGCCGCGGTGCAGGCGAGCGAGGTGCCGATCAGCACGCCGCCGCCGATCATGACACTGACCAGGCCGTGCGCGGTCGTCATCAGCGCAAGGCCCGCGATGTAGAGCAGCGCGCCGACCACCATGATCGGACGGAAGCCGTAGCGCACCGTCATCGCACCGGCGAGCGGCTGCAGAAAGCCCCAGGCGAGGTTCTGCACGGCGAGCGCGAGCGTGAAATCGGACACCGAGATGTGGATGTCGTGGGTCAGCGGCTGCAGGAAAATGCCGAGGCTCTGCCGCAGCCCCATGCTCAGCGTGAGCATGATGGAGGCGCCAATCAGGATCGGAAGCGTGGGACGCAGGATCTGCAACAGGGGCATTGTTTTTGTTCTCCCGTTTCGGCGCGGCACGCGCGCCGCGGCCTGCGATTCCCGTATGTTTTAGTTACACAGACCTGTGTAATCAGTCTATACATGGGCTCTCCTGTCAAGCGAAGAGGATCACGGCCGGCGCATGGCTTCCCCGCCTCCCAAACAGACCATGAAAGAGCGGATCCTCGAGACCGCCGACAAGCTCTTCTATCTGCAGGGCATTCGTGCGATTGGCGTCGACACCATCGCGGCCGAGATCGGGATCAGCAAGCGGACGCTGTACAACCACTTCCCGTCGAAAGACGCGCTGATCGCAGCCTATCTGCAGCGCCGCTTCGTGCAGCCTCGCCCCTCCGACAAGCCGCCGGAAGAGCAGATCCTTGCGACCTTCGATTCGCTGGAGCGGCGCTTTGCAGCCAAGGATTTTCGCGGCTGCCCGTTCGTCAACGCGGTGGCCGAGCTTGGACCGGACGACCGCGGCGTCAAGAAGATCGCCATTGCCTTCAAGGAAAGCCGCCGCGTCTGGTTTCGCGATCTGCTGACACAGCTCGGCGTCGCCGATGCCGAGGGGCTTGCGACCCAGCTTGTGCTGCTTGTGGACGGCTCGATCGCCCAGGACCTGGTGCGCGACGATCCGGCGATGGCGCGGGCGGCCAAGGAAGCCGCGCGAGTGCTGTTGGCAAATGCCGGGGTGACGGTCGGCAAATCCAGTCCCGCGGCGAAGACGCGCGCCGGCTGAATTCGGTTGCGTCCCGAACTCCGGTTTGGTTGTTAGCACTGACCGCGCGACGATATCGCCAGAAGGATATTCCGCCCGGCGAGATTGTCGGACAAGCGCGACAGCAGCGATTCAACGAGGAGCGACCATGGAAGACCTGAAGGTGACCGCCACCGGCTACGATTTTGCGCCGGCGCGCGCGGCCATGCAGCGCTACATCGACGACGATCTGCTGTCCGGCATCTCGTCCGCGGTCATGGTCGGCCGCGAACTCGTCGACGTCAGCTGCGTCGGATGGGCGGACAAGGAAGCGCAGATTCCGCTGCGCACCGACCACATCTTCCGCGTCTTCTCCAACACCAAGCTGATCACCTCCTGCGCGGCGCTGCTGCTGTTCGAGGAAGGCCGCCTCAAGCTCGACGACCCCGTCGGAAAATTCATCCCTCCGCTCGGCAATCGCAAGGTCTTGCGGCCAGGCGCGACGTCGATCGACGACACCGAGCCCGCCAAAAGCTCGATCACCATCCGCCAGTTGCTGAGCCACAGCTCCGGTCTGAGCTACGGCTTCTTCGACCCCGGCACCGTCATCTTCAAGGCTCTCAACGAGCGCGGGGTCCACAATCCCAACACGACCTTGGCTGACATGGTGGAGGTGCTGGCTGACCTGCCGCTGATCTATCACCCGGGCACGTCGTGGGAGTATTCTCTCGCGATCGACGTGGTGGCGCGGCTGGTGGAAGTCATCAGCGGCCAGACCTTCGACAAGTTCATCAAGGCGCGGATTCTCGATCCGCTCGGCATGGTCGATACCGGCTTCGTCGTTCCGGAAAAGGATCACGGCCGGCTCGTCGCGTACTACGCCGGCGCGGATCTGATGGAGCCGATGAAGCCGGGCCTTACCCGCACCGACAATGCGCCGTTCCCCGGCGCCTATCTGCGCCCGGTCGCAAGGCTCAATGGCGGCGGCGGCCTGGTTTCGACACTGCCCGACATGGTGGCTCTGATCCGCAGCCTGCTGCCGGGCGGACCGACCCTGCTCAAGCCGGACACGATTGCGCAGGCGATGACCAACCAGCTCACGCCGGGACAATGGATCCGTTTCGCGATGATGGGCGAGCAGCCCGGCAAGGTGCACGGACTCGCCGGCGGCCTGATCCAGACGCCCTCGCCGATCGATCATCCCGACGCGGCCGGCGAGTTCTATTGGGGCGGCGTGGCCGGCACGCAATGGTGGATTTCGCCGAACGCCAATATCGCAGGCGTGATGATGGCGCAGCGCCAGATGGCGTTCGTCCATCCGTTCTCGTTCGAGTTCAAGCGGATGGCGTATGACGCGGTGAAACGCGGGCGTTAGGCGGCCGCGCTTTACGCCGCGGCCGAAACCACCCGGTTGCGGCCGTCGTGCTTGGCGCGGTAGAGCGCGGTGTCGGCGCGCTTGAGCACGTCGGCGACCGGCTCGCCCTTGCGTTCCAGCGTGGTGAGGCCGATCGAGATCGTGACGTCGATCCGCTTGTTGCCCTTGTCGACGGCAAAGGTCTCGCCGGCGATCGAGCGGCGCAGCCGCTCGGCAACCATGCCGGCGACGTGCAGGTCGGTTTCCGGCATCACGATCACGAATTCTTCGCCGCCGTAGCGGCAGGCGAGATCGATGCCGCGGATCGACTTGCGGATGCGGACCGCGAATTCGCGCAGCACGTCGTCGCCGGCGTCGTGACCATAGGTGTCGTTGATCGCCTTGAAGTAATCGATGTCGAGGATCATCAGCGCCAACGGCTTGCCGCGCGTCGAGGCCTGCTCGGCGAGCGTGCCGAGATGGCTTTCCATGTAGCGGCGGTTATGCAGCCCGGTCAGCGCGTCGGTGATCGCCATTTCGATCGAGTTCTGCACGTTGTCGCGCAAATGGTCGGTGTAGCGGCGGCGGCGGATCTGGGTCCGCGCCCGCGCCAGCAGCTCGTTCTTGTCGACCGGGCGGAGCAGATAGTCGTTGACGCCGATCTCGAGCCCGCGCATCAGCCGCGCGTTGTTGTCGGCATCCGAGATCGCGAGAATCGGGACCTGGCGCGTGCGCTCCAGCGAGCGCGCCTGGCTGCACAGGCGCAAGCCGTCGTAATTGTTGAGGCCGAGCGACACGATCAGCAGGTCGTAGTTGCCCTCGGCTGCATGGAACAGCGCTTCCGACGGATTGACTTCGACATCGACGGTGTGCTCGGCGGACAGGATCGGCGCCAGCTTCTCATAGGACGACGGCCGGTCGTCGACCAGCAGGATGCGGCCGCCCATCCCCTTGTCGGCGATCGCGCTGCGCTCGGGCGCCTGCATGCCGATCTCGAGCGAGGTGATGGCGCGCGTGCGCAGCTCATCGGTCATCATCTTCAGCCGGGTCAGCGAACGCACCCGCGCGATCAGCACGACGTCGGACACCGGTTTGGTCAGGAAATCATCGGCGCCAGCCTCGAGGCCACGAACCCGATCGGAGGGACTGTCCAGCGCGGTGACGATGACGACGGGAATGAAATGGGTCGCCGGATTGGACTTCAGACGGCGGCAGACCTCGAACCCGTCCATGTCGGGCATCATGACGTCGAGCAGGATGATGTCGCACTCGGCGCGGGTGCAGATGTCCAGCGCCTCGGTCCCGTTGGCCGCGGTCAGCACATCGAAATATTCGGCCGACAGCCGGGCTTCCAGCAGCTTGACGTTCGCCGGAACGTCATCGACGACGAGGATACGCGCGGACATCGAACCACTACTCCCCTATCCGATAAAGCGTCGGACAGTCTCAATGAATTTCCCGACCGAGATCGGCTTGGACAAATAGGCCTCGCAGCCGCCTTCGCGGATACGTTCTTCATCACCCTTCATCGCGAAGGCGGTGACCGCGACCACCGGAATCGCACGCAGTTCGGGATCGTCCTTGATCCAGCGCGTGACTTCGAGGCCGGACACTTGCGGCAACTGGATATCCATCAGGATCAGATCGGGGCGCAGCTTGCGGACGAGATCGAGCGCCTCGAAACCATTGCTGGTGCCCGAGGTCTGATAGCCATGCGCTTCCAACAGATCGCGAAAGAGCTTCATATTGAGCTCGTTGTCCTCCACGATCAGGACGGTTTTGGCCATCCCGTCCCTCCCAAATCTCGAGAACGGGCCCGCCTGCGGTGCATCACGCACCGCGCTTGGGGCGCGTTGAAAATGTGAATTCAAACTAGCGCCAGAATCGCTCTAACCCGTTAACCCCACAGTACAACTTCCGCAGCGTGGTTTCCGTTGCTTGAATACGCTTGGAAGACTCGGGCATGATGGGCCTCTCATTAGAGACCATAAGTTAACGGAAAGGCAAACCGGCGCTTTGAAAAAGCCTGTTCACAACCCTCGGGAAGTCGCTGAAATCGTTGCGATTCAGGCGCTGAGCTTCATTGCCAGCGATCCTGAACGTCTAGGGTTGTTTCTGGCCGAGAGTGGAATCGGGCCGGAGACGTTGCGGAACGCGGCGTCCGATCCTCAATTTCTCGCGAGCGTGCTCGATTTCGTGATGCGCGACGATGCCACAGTGAAGGCCTTCGCTGCGGCCTCGGAACTGCACCCGACCAACATTGCCGCCGCCCATCAGGCGCTGGGTGATCCGCAGTGGGAGCGCGACGTGCCGTGACGGCGGCGGCGCCAACTTTCGACGGCCCCCTCAGTTTCTGCCGAGACTGCCTCGGCGATCTCGACCTCAAGGCGAAGCGGTGCAGCCATTGCGGCTCACCGCGGCTGGTGCGCCATCGCACCCTCCCCGCGCTGGCGCTGGCGCATATCGACTGCGACGCGTTCTACGCCACGGTCGAAAAGCGCGACAATCCTGAGATCGCCGACCGGCCGGTCATCATCGGCGGCGGCAAGCGCGGCGTCGTGTCGGCGGCCTGCTACATCGCCCGCACCTACGGCGTCCGCTCGGCGATGCCGATGTTCAAGGCGCTCGATCTCTGCCCGGGCGCGGCCGTGATCCGGCCGGACATGGCGAAATATGTCCGGGTCGGGCGCGAGGTGCGCCACGCCATGCAAGCGCCGACGCCGCTGGTCGAGCCGCTGTCGATCGACGAGGCCTTCCTCGATCTGTCCGGCACCCAGCGCGTCCACGGCATGATCCCGGCCAAGGTGCTGGCGAAATTCGCGCGTGATGTCGAGCGCGATATCGGGATCACGGTGTCGGTCGGCCTGTCCTGCAACAAGTTCCTGGCCAAGATCGCCTCCGATCTCGACAAGCCCCGCGGCTTTGCCACGCTCGACCAGGGGGAAGCTCGCGAGATGCTGGCCGGCAAGCCGGTCGGCTTCATCTATGGCGTCGGACCGGCGACGCAGGAGAAACTGGTGCAGCGCGGCTTCCGAATCATCGCCGACCTGCAGCGCGCCGACGAGACCGAGCTGATGAAGCAGTTCGCCAGCGAAGGCCGCCGGCTGTGGCGGCTGGCGCGCGGCATCGACGATCGCCCGGTGGTGGCCGATCGCGGCGCCAAGGCGATCTCGAGCGAGACCACGTTCGAGACCGACATCCGCGATTTTGCGACACTGGAAAAACTGCTCTGGATACTGTCCGAAAAAGTCTCGGCGCGGCTGAAGGCCAGCGATCTCTCCGGCTGCACCATCACGCTGAAGCTGAAGACCGCGGACTTCCGCCAGCGCACCCGCTCGCAGTCGATCCAGACCCCGACGCAGCTCGCCGCCAAGATCTTTGCCGTGTCGCGCGAGATGCTGGCGAAGGAGATCGACGGCACCGCCTTCCGCCTGATGGGCACCGGCGTCAGCGCGCTGCGGCCCGGCACACAGGCCAATGACGCCGACATGCTCGACCGCCGCTCCGCCCACGCCGAACGCGCGATCGACAGCCTGCGCAAGAAGTTCGGCAGTGCCGCCGTGATCAGGGGCATTGCCTATGACGGGCCGGAGAAACCGGCGGAGGAGTAGGCGCAGCAGTGGGAAATCGTAGGGTGGGAAAGCCAACGGGTCGCGCGAATGCGCGCCCGATGACAGGCTCCGCGTGCCCACCTTCGCGAGCATGGGTTGGATGGTCGGCACGGCGCTTCGCGCCTTTGCCCACCCTACGCAGTTGAACTCGCTGCTCAACCATCATCGCAATGACGTGGAGAGAGCGAACTCAATCCACCACCGCCACCGCCTCGATCTCGATTAGCCATTCCGGAGCCGCGAGCGCGGAGACGCCGACGAGCGTAGAGGCCGGCGGCTCCATGCCCTCGAAGAACACCGAGCGCGCCTTGCCGATGATCGGACGGAACTCTGGCTTATAGCCGACGACGAAGGTGGTGATCTTGACGATGTTGGTGTAGGTCGCGCCGGCGGCTTTGAGTGCCAGGCCGATATTGTGCATCACCTGTGTCGTCTGTGCGGCGAGGTCACCGGGACCGACCAGCCGTCCCTCGTCGTCGGTGGATACCTGTCCCGCGATATAAATCGTGCGTGCGCCCGAGGCGACGACGACGTGGGAGTAGGCCGGATTGTGGTGAAGGCCGCTGGGGCGAAGATGGTCGAGCTTGCTCATGTTTGTGCCTCCCTGACGTGTTTGATTGAGGCGGAGCGTAGCCGGGTCCACGATTGGAACCAAGCGTTCCGTCATTGCGAGCGAAGCGAAGCAATCCATGCTTCAGCGCATACGGGACGATGGATTGCTTCGTCGCTACGCGCTCCTCGCAATGACGTGGTTAGAGCGCCATCACGCTTCGTCGTCACTTGCAGGGCTTGGAATCCTTGACGTCGAACTTGCCCATCGCGCCCGAGATCACAAAATCGTTGTAGTCCAGTACCAGCGCGCGGGAGACGCCGTTCTCGTAGAGTTCGAACGACATCGCATAGACCGGCGTCTGCTCACCGTCCTTCGCCCTGGCGTCGCGGTCGTAATAGCTCACGGTCACCGGCCAGCGCGTCATCGACTTCATCACGTCGTTCGACGTCGACGGATCGGGCGATGCGGGGGCGTGGTCGCCCGGGATCGGTTGGCCGATCACCGACAGCGTGTTGTAGATCTTCTCGCCATTGTCGGAGCCGTCATAGACGGTGAGTTCGAGCACCGACTTGCCGGCGCGGGCCGCGGCGATGATGTGCTGGATCTGGTCGGTCGGGAACACGGTGTTGCCGTCGAGATCGAAGGTCTTCTTTACCGGCTCGGTGAGCTTCACGGTGATGTGGTCGCCGACCCGCTCGGCCACGCCGTCGACCGGCGCGGCATCGCTGTCGTTCATGCGGGTGTCGATCTTGAACCGGTAGCTCTTGCCCGCGGCATCCTCCCAGGACGTCGAGCGCAGATCGGAGAGCGTCACCTTGCCCTCGCCGCTGTCGAGTTCGGACACCTGGCGGAACTCAGACGTGTAGCCTTCGCAGGAACTGCCCGAGAAATTGTAGAGGATGCGCCCGCGCGCATCGCTGATCGCGTTGTTGCCGCGCGATTTGACCAGGCTCAGTTCGTAGAGCGCCTGGTGCGAGAGAAACACCCCGCTGGCGGCGGCGGCGGCCGGCCCGTGCGCCCAGCCGGATCCTGCAACGACGGCGAACGTCAGCGCCAGGGCACGCGACGGATTCCGGAATGGCAGGATCATGGCTTCTCCTCGATGCCGCGGCGACTTGCCACAATAGAGACGGCCCTATTGCGCCGCAACTGGGGCGATGTCACAAAAAGGTAACGGGCGGGTACGGCAATGCCGACTTTTTCGGCACCTTTCCGTGTGATTTCGCACAGATCGGCAGAAATGTTCGCGAAGCCCCCTCGCTTGCAACCAACGCCGCGATGCGCGAAACAATGCCCGGCCTGAGCGCGTTCAGGCAACAAATCATCCAACCGGGAACAAGAACATGGCAGGTACGGTCGAACAGAAGCTGACGGCACAGGGCATCACGCTGCCGGAGCCCGCCTCCCCGGTCGCGAACTATGTGCCCTTCGTCCGCAGCGGCAACCTGCTGTTCGTGTCCGGCCAGGTCTGCTTCGGCGCCGACGGCAAGCTGATCGCCAAGGGCAAGCTCGGGGCCGGCGTCACCCTCGAGCAAGGCGCGGCCGCGGCGCGCGGCTGCGCGATCAACCTGCTGGCGCAGGTCAAGGCCGCGCTTGGCGATCTCGACAAGGTGGTGCGCGTGGTCCGGCTCGGCGGCTTCATCAATTCGACACCCGACTTCCTCGACGGACCGAAGGTGCTGAACGGCGCCTCCGACCTGATGGTCGCAGCCTTCGGCGACAAGGGCCGTCACGCCCGCACCACGGTCGGCGTCGCCTCGCTGCCCGCGGATGCGGCGGTCGAAGTCGATGGCATCTTCGAAGTCGCCTGATATCGATGCGCGCGCCTGATTGGCTGACCCAGCGGCCAGTCGCCCATCGCGGCCTGCACAACGCCGCACGCGGCATCATCGAGAACATGCCGGCCGCCGCGCAAGCCGCGGTGGCCGGCAATTTCGCCATCGAGTGCGATATCCAGCTCACCGCCGACGGCGAGGCAATGGTTCATCACGACGATGCACTCGGCCGCCTCACCGAAGGCTCGGGCGCGCTGCTGACCAAAACCGCGGCGGAACTGAAGGCGGTCACGTTCAAGAATACGCCCGAGCAGATGATGACGCTCGGCGATCTCTGCGCGTTGGTGGCCGGCCGCGTACCGCTGATTGTCGAGGTGAAGAGCCATTTCGACGGCGACCGCAAGCTGGTGCGGCGGATGGTGCAGGTGCTGTCATCCTATTCCGGCCCGGTGGTCGGCATGTCCTTTGACCCCGACCAAGTGCTGGCGCTGCGCGAGATCATGCCCGCCTTGCCGCGCGGCATCACTGCCCAGCGCACCTATGATGACGACGGCTCCTGGGCCAAACTGACGGAGGCGCAGCGCGACAGCATGCTCCATCTGCGCCACGGCTTCCGCACCGAGCCGCATTTCGTCGCCTTCTGGGTCAACCAACTCCCGGCGCCGGCGCCCTGGATCGCGCGAAATGTCTTCGGCTGCCCGCTGCTGGCCTGGACCGTACGCACCACAGAACAGCGCGAGCGCGCGGCGCGCCACGCCGACCAGATGATTTTCGAGGGGTTCGTCCCGGGAACCTGACATGCCCCTTGCAGCCTTGAAGTCGTCGCTGCGATGCACGATCTTGGCTAGGGTTGGTCGCCGCGCGCGATCATTGATCGCAAGATGGGACCGGTCTCAATTCTCGATGGCGTCATCTGAAATCACCCTCGAAGCTGTTCCTGATATCAGCGACATTACGGCTGCGGAGTGGGACGCCTGCGCCAATCCCAAGCCGAATCCCGACAGTCTTGATAATCTGGATACGCTGGGCTCGCCCGGTTCAGCAAGAGATTGCCAGACGACCTCAAAGCCGGCCTACAACCCGTTCGTTTCCCATGCCTTTTTCGCTGCCGCCGAAGCCTCCAATTCGGCCTGCGCGCGGACCGGCTGGGGCCCGCGGCATCTGGTGGCGAAGCTCGATGGCAAAATCGTCGGCGTGGTGCCCTGCTATCTGAAATCGCACTCGCAGGGCGAATACGTGTTCGACCGCGGCTGGGCCGAGGCCTATCACCGCGCCGGCGGCAGCTACTATCCGAAGCTGCAGGTCTCCGTGCCCTTCACGCCCGCGACCGGGCCGAGGCTGTTGATCCGCGACGGCGTCGACCGCGACCAGATCGGCGCGGCGCTGGCGCGGGGTTTAAGGGCGCTCTGCAACGCCACCGAGGCCTCCTCCGTGCACGTGACATTTGCCCGCGAGGAGGAGGCAAAATTCCTCGGCGAGCACGGTTTTCTGCAGCGAACCGACCAGCAGTTCCACTGGCACAATGACGGCTACAAGACCTTCGATGATTTCCTCGCCACCCTGAACTCCCGCCACCGCAAGGCGATCAAGCGCGAGCGCCGCGAGGCGGTTACTGCCGGGATCACCATCCACCATTTGACCGGCGCTGACATTACCGAGGAGGCGTGGGACGCGTTCTTCGAGTTCTACATGGACACCGGCTCACGCAAATGGGGCCGGCCGTATTTGACCCGAAAGTTCTTCTCGCTGATCGGCGACAGCATGAGCCGCGACGTGCTGCTGGTGATGGCCAAACGCGACGGACGTTGGATCGCCGGCGCGATCAATTTCATCGGCTCGGACACGCTGTTCGGCCGCAACTGGGGTGCGGTCGAGCACCACCCGTTCCTGCATTTCGAAGTTTGCTACTACCAGGCGATCGATTTCGCGATCCAGCGCGGGCTGAAGGTGGTCGAGGCCGGCGCGCAAGGCGAACACAAGCTGGCACGCGGCTACCTGCCGCAGATTACCCATTCGGCGCATTACATCGCCGATCCCGGACTGCGCAAAGCGATCGCCGATTACCTCAAGCGCGAGCGCGACTATGTCGCCGAGGTCGGTCGCGAGCTCGCTGACGCCGGCCCGTTCAGGAAGACCGACGACGACGCCTGACGTTTCTGATAGCACCAAAAAGAAGACCTGAGCCGAGGAGCCGCAACCATGACCGCCTATGACCCGCAAAACCCCTTCGCAAAGATCCTGCGCGGCGAATTCCCCTGCTACAAGGTCTATGAGGACGAGCACGTGCTCGCATTCCTCGACATCATGCCGCGCTCGCCAGGCCATACGCTTGTGATCCCGAAGGCCCCTGCCCGCAACATCCTCGACATCAAGCCCGATGATTACGCCCATGTCGCCCGGGCCGCTCACAAGATCGCCTCTGCGGCGATGAAGGCCTACAACGCCGACGGCATCACCGTGCAGCAGTTCAACGAGCCCGCCGGTGGCCAGGTCGTGTTCCACCTGCACATGCATGTGATGCCGCGGCATGATGGTGTCGCGCTGCTGCCGCCCGCCAGCAAGAAGGAAGATGGCAAGGTGCTGGAGGAGAATGCGGCGAAGCTGATCGCGGCGCTGAAGTAACCCCACTGTCGTCATTCCGGGGCGCGCCACTTGGCGCGAGCCCGGAATCCATTCATCCACAAACTCCGAAACAACTGGCGACCGAACCTGCGGCGCCATGGATTCCGGGTTCGTCGCTGCGCGACGCCCCGGAATGACGGCTTACTCCGTCTCAAAGTCCCCTGCCTGCGGCGGCGCCAGCGGAGTGAACTCGCACCTGTCTGGCTTGACGTCGATCAGCGGCGTCTCGTCGAGGCAGTCGAGGCCGCGCACCAGGATGACGTTGCCCTCGACGGCGACCAGCTTCACGATCGAGGTCCCGATCGGATTGGGGCGTACCGGCGAGCGCAGCGAGAAGGTGCCGCGGGTGTTGCCGTTGTTCTTCGGGCTCTGCAGCACGATGTCGCGGCGCGACTGGTGCAGCCAATAGAGCACTTCGAGGTTGCTATAGAAATCGACGCCCTTGAGCGCGGCAGTCCAGGGCTCGAAGATCTCGAGCCGGCACACCGGGCCGTCATGCCGTCCCTGCCGCGGCGTCGCCAGCCGCGAGGTCCAGGGGGTGCGGATACGGCCGATGAAGACGAGGCCGGCATCACGCGCCGACGGCATGTCGACGGCAATCTCGCCCTGGCGCAATTCCATTTCACGTACCATGTCTCAGTCCAACGATATGTTCAGCGTCTTGACCACTTGCGCCCAGCGCGCGCGATCGGCGTCCACGAATTGATCGATCTCGGCCTGGCTCTTCGGACGCAGCGGCGGAAAACCGATCCGAACCAGCGAAGCGCGAAATGCCTCGTCGTTCAAGGCCCGGTCGAGGCTCGCCTTGATCTTATCAGCGACGTCGTCAGACAGTTTCGACGGCGCCGCAATACCATACCAGACGCTGACGGCATAATCGGGATAGCCGCTCTCGGCAATCGTCGGCACGTCCGGCACATCGGCAACGCGCTGGGGCGAGCTGACGCCGAGCGCGCGCAGCAGGCCTGACCTGACCGGCGGCAGCGCGGTGCCGAGCGTATCGAACATCAGCTGGATATTGCCTGAGAGCAAGTCGGTCAGCGCAGGTCCTGCGCCCTTATAGGGCACGTGCGTCATCTCAATACCTGCCATCTGCTTGAACATCTCACCAGCTAGATGAACCGTGCCGCCGGTGCCGGCCGATCCGAAATTGAGCTTGCCCGGATTTTTCTTCGCATAGGCGACGAACTCGGCGATCGTCGTGGCGGGCACCGAAGGGCTCACTTCCATAATCATCGGCGCATCGGTGATGACAGCCAGCACCCGCAAATCCCTGGGATCGTAAGAGAGCTTCTTGTAGAGCAGCGGATTGAGCACGAAGATCGAGGCCGCCGTCACGAACAGCGTGTAGCCGTCGGGATCGGAGCGCGCCACGGCTTCTGCGCCGATCGCACCCTGCGCGCCGGCCTTGTTCTCGACGATGACCGTCTGTTTGAGGTCACGCCCGAGATATTCACCGACGATACGGCCGAGCACATCGGTCGGTCCGCCCGCGGCATAGGGCACGACGAGCTTGATTGGTCGCGTCGGATAGTCGGCGGCGTGGCCCTGCGGCGCTGTCGCAAGTGCAGCGACAAGACCGACGATGAATGCTGACGCCAGCCATTTCATGCCGTTTCCCCTGTTGTTATTTCTCGGGCGCGACAGTAGCGGAATATGCGGTCACCGCAAAAGCTCACGCCTTGTTCTTCAGCACAAAGCACGCCCCGCCTGCCTTGCGGATGCGGCTGCAGAGGCCGTCGGCCTCGGGGCGCGTGTCGGTGCCGATGCGAACCTGGTAGAAAGTGGCGCTGCCGCGGGTGCGCAGGCGGGAGCTCAACAGGCTCGGGTCCTGGTCGCCGATCACGGCGGACAGCCGCTTGATGGCGCGGGCATACATTGCGAGCGCCTTGTCGCGGCTGAAGCCGGCGGCGAGCTGCACGCCCCAGAGTCTGGCGGCTGACAGCGTGACGTGCTGCTCGAGCCCGGCCACGAATGGATTCAGCGCACGCGTCAACAGCGCCATCAGTTCGCGGCAGCTCGACGTCGGCGCGCGATCGGGCATCTTGCCGGTGCGGCCGGCGGCAGCCCAGTCGTCGACGCTGGAGCCGGTGATCGCGAACACGTAAGCGCGCGTCTGCTGCGGCATGTATCCGGTACCGTCAAGCCATTCCTGGATCCGCCGCGGGCCGGCATTGTAGGCGGCAGCGGCAAGGCCGAGATTGCCGAACTGGCCGCGCAACTCGCTCAGGAACTCGGCCGATTTCGGCAGCGCCTGCACCGGATTGAAGGGATCGAGCAGCCCGCGCTCGTTGGCCGTCCCCGGCATGAACTGCGCGATGCCCTGCGCGCGCTCGCCGCTGCGGGTGACCGGCCCCACAGCATCGGACTGGAATCGGCTCTCCTGCCAGATCACGCGGGCGAAGTATTCGAGCGGCAGGTCGTTGGCCCGCGCCGCCGACTCGATCATCAGGCACATCGCCTCGCGGGTGTCGCTCTCGTGCGCGCCGTCAACCGGCTTCTCCGGCGGAATCGCGAGCTCCTCGACGCTCGGCCGCGCGTACCGGGGCGCGTCTTCCGCGCCGGCGCCGATCGGCGAGGCCAGCATCGCAAGCATGCCCAGTCCGGCGCACAGGCCTGTTCGCATCGCAATTCTGCTCCGCGCAGCGCGGCTTGACACCGCGAGCCCCTGGTCTAGCTATGGCTGACAATGATGGCGCGCAAAAGGGAGCGTAACATGGCCGCATCTTCCGACGACCAGCTCGGCTTCGCGCCCGACGACGACGCCCCAATCGGCTACATGAAGCGCACCCGCGACTATTACACGGCGATCGGCTACACGACGCCCTATCGCTGGGCGCATTACACCTCCGCGCCGTTCCAGCCGCTGCAGAAGCCGCTCAAGCAGTCCCGCGTCGCCCTCATCACGACCGCGGCACCATTCGATCCCGCCAAAGGCGACCAGGGCCCCGGCGCGAAATACAATGGCGGCGCCAAATTCTATTCGGTCTATGACGGCGACACGTCGAAGCCGCACGACATGCGGATCTCCCACATCGCCTATGACCGCATACACACCTCGGCCACGGACAGCGGCACCTGGTTCCCGCTGGCGCAGCTCAAACACCTCGCCGAGGCCGGCCGGATCGGCGAGGTCGCGCCGCGCTTCTTCGGGGCGCCGACCAACCGCAGCCACCGCGTCACCATCGAGACCGATGCGCCCGAAATTCTGGAGCGCTGCCGTGCTGATGCTGTCGACGTCGCGGTGCTGGTGCCAAACTGCCCGGTGTGCCACCAGACCGTCAGCCTGGTCGCGCGGCACCTCGAGGCGAACGGCATCCCCACCGTCGTGATGGGCTGCGCCAAGGACATCGTCGAGCACGCCGCGGTGCCGCGCTTCCTGTTCTCCGACTTCCCGCTCGGCAACTCCGCCGGCAAGCCGCATGATGTGGCCTCGCAGGCCTTCACGCTGGAGCTGGCGCTGCGCGTGCTGGAGACCGCGCCTGCGGCGCAAACCACCGTGCAGTCGCCGCTGCGCTGGAGCGAGGATCATGCCTGGAAGCGCGACTACAGCAATGCCGACGCCCTCAGCCCCGAGGAGCTGGCGCGTCTGCGCCGCGAATTCGACGCCCAGAAGGAAATCGCCAAGGGCCTGCGCGTCGCGTAGACCCTGGCTTGTCTCAATGCGCCTCCACGAGCGACGAGGCCGGAGCGCGTGAAACACCTTCTGTGGCGCCCGCGTAACGTCGCGCCAGTGCCGCGCAGGTCATCAGCTGGATCTGATGGAACAGCATCAGCGGCAGCACGATCAATCCCACCGACTGCCCGGCGAGCAGCACGCTGGCCATCGGCAACCCACTCGCCAGGCTCTTCTTAGAGCCGCAGAACATGATGGCGATGCGGTCGGCGCGGGAGAAGCCGAGCAGCTGGCTGCCGAAATTGGTGATCAACAGCACCATGACGAGCAGGATCGCATCGATGCCGAGCACGGTCACCATCTGGGTCGCATTGACCTGGTGCCAGATGCCGTGGCTCACGCCGTCACTGAACGCGGTGTAGACGATCAGGAGGATCGAGCCGCGGTCGACCAGGCCGAGCAGCGTGTGATGCCTGGCAACAAAGCGCCCGATCAGCGGCCGCGACAATTGTCCCGCCACGAACGGCAGCAGCAGCTGGACCACGATGTCGAGCGCGGCATTGCCGGAGAACCCGCCATGGCTGGAAAGCAGGACGCCCGCCAGCAGTGGCGTCGCGACGATGCCGAGCAGGTTTGACGCGGTCGCCGAACACAGCGCCGCCGACACATTGCCGCGCGCGATCGAAGTGAAGGCGACCGACGACTGCACCGTCGACGGCAGGATGCAGATCAGGATCACGCCCGCCCACAGCGCCGGCGTCAGCAGATGCGGCGCCAGCGCATGCGCCGCCAGCCCGAGCAACGGGAACAACGCGAACGTCGACAGGAAGATCACCAGATGCAGGCGCCAGTGCCGGGCGCCGACCAACGCCTCGGTCGTCGATAGCCTGGCGCCATGGAGGAAGAACAGCAGGGCGATGGCCGCCTCGGTGGCGTAGCCGCCGATGACGGTCCCCTGCCCGTGCAGCGGCAGCAGCGTGGCGAGACCGACCATGCCGACGATGGCGGCAATGTAGGGATCGACGGGGATAAATGATCGCAACCGGGTGGTGTTCATGGCGGGTTCCTTTCCGTCTCTGAAAGGTGCGCCCGAAGCCGCCGATTGTGAATTGCGCTTACCGATGTTACTGTCACTACGTTATGTAATGATAGGTGCCAGCCATGCTCGACCCGGCGCAGCTCGAAACCTTCCTCACCGTGGCGCAGACGCAGAACTTCACCGAGGCGGGCCGCCGCCTCGGCCTGAAGCAGTCGACGGTGAGCCAGCACATCCGCAAGCTCGAGGCCGAGACCGGCCGCCGCCTGTTCGTGCGCGACACCCATTCGGTGGTGCTCACGGCTGACGGCGAGGCGATGGTGGGTTTCGCGCGCCCGATCCTGGACGCCAATGCGCAGGCCCGCGACTACTTCGCAGGATCGCAGGTCCGCGGCAAGATCCGCTTCGGCGCCGCCGAGGATTTCGCCAATTCGCGCCTGCCGGACCTGCTGCGCGACTTTGTCCGCCGGCACCCGCAGGTCGATCTCGAACTGACGATCGGGCCGAGCGCCGTGCTCTACCAGCAACTCGATACTGGCGAGCTCGACCTCGTGCTGGGCAAGCGCCGCCCCGGCGACACGCAAGGGCAGTTGATCTGGCAGGACCGCCTGGTTTGGGCCGGCGCGCCCGGCTTCCGGCTTGATCCCGATCAGCCCCTGCCCCTGATCCTCTACGTGCCACCGAGCGTCACCCGCAGCGTGGTGCTCGAGGCTATGGAGCGGCTTCGGCGACCATGGCGCATCGTGTGTTCAAGCGGCAGTCTCAGCGGGCTGCGCGCCGCGGCGCTCGCCGGTCTCGGCGTCACACCACAAGCGCTGTCGTTGCTCCCCGATGGCCTCGTGGAGGTGACAGCCGCAGCGCTGCCGCCGCTCGGCCACGTCGAATTCGTGGTCCGCACGACGCGCAGGACCAGGCGCGGTCCTGCCGTCGAGCTGGCCCAGGCGATTACAACGCAGAGCAGCCGGCTGCGGCCATAGATCGATCAGCGCAACAGCAGACATCAGGCGGCCTGGACCGCGCCAAGCATTCCGGTCCGCTCGTGGCAGCCGAGATATTCGAAGAACTGCTCGTCGGCGGCGGCGACCGTGACCTCGTGATACAGCCTGAGCTTGGCGCTCGGCCCGAGCGTCGACAGGTACTTCATCGCGGCACCGAAAATCCTGACATGGGTCGGGTGCGATTCTGCCCAGCGCTCCAGCGTCGCCAGGCTCTTCCACCAGCTCTGGCCGTAGGATTTTTCGGTCAACCGGCCGTCCGCATCGACGACACGCATGTAGCGGTTGGCGTAGCAGCCGATCGGCCCGCCGTCATCGCGCAGGAAATCCATGCCCTCGCGCAGCACCGGCTCGACATCGTCGAGATACATCTTGCGTTCCGAATCTTCAGTGTCGCTCCAATCCTGTCCGGAGCGGATCAGGCAGAGATTGTCGTGTGCGACCACGCGGATGCGCGCACCGTCGCGGATGGCACGCGGCTCTCCGTTCGGCGCCATCGGGTCGGTCTGCGACAGCGGGATGCGATCGCGCATGCCGCCCCAATAGGCGTGCTCCTGCACCTCGCCGCTCATCCCGTCGGCGAGAACCGCGACACCCTCGGGACGCCCGAGCGACGAGAACAGCGTTTCGTAGCGCTCGACATGCGGCCGCAGCACCTCGATGAAGCGGCCGACGCCATCTGAGGCGCCGCTGCCGGTCCAGGCCTCGCGTGCCTGTTCGAACCAGGCATCGAAGCGCGCAGCATCGTCCCAATAGGCGACCGAGACGACATTGGTGAAGCCGGCCTGATCGACATATTGCGCGCGGTCCCAATGCGTGGGCCCATTGTCCGCGGCAAAGCGCGCGACAATCTGCGCCAGCGCCTCGGTCGCAGCGGCCGTCGGTTCGCCACGATACTGTACCCCGAAATAGGCCATGATCACGCTCAAGACCGCGGGCTTGTGGCGCGCGACGAAGGACGGATAAGGCGGCGCGTAGTCGTCAGGCACGCGCCGGTGACGGGACCGTGCCGTCTCCAGATGGGATGGAATGGCGGATTCCATGGCAGTCGCCTCCGGTTGGGTTGTGCAGAGCGTTTTCGAGCGAAGTGGATACCGGTTCGCGTGAAGAAAACGCGTCAAAACAAGAATCCGGAGCCCCGTTCCGATTCCATCGGATCGGGGCTCTGGGTCAGCTCGCGGCAGCGTCGATCTCGTCGCCGGCGAGAGTGTCGAGCGGCAGAGCAAAATGCTCGACCCGCTTCGACGGCTTCTTGTTCAGCAAGAGCCGCGTCACGTCGGGGCGCGAATAGTGTCCGGCGGGATCGGCGGCATTCTTCGCAACCCCGATCGCGCCGAGGTCGATATCGGCAATGAGAAGGCCTTCCTGCTCGGGTGGAAGCTTTTCTGCGATCGAACTGCCATCAGGTCCAAAGATCGCGGCGTGGCCGCCGCCGACATGCAGCAGCGCGTGCTTGTCGTCGCGGTCGCAGAGCTCGTCCACCATCGCCTTGGAGACCGTCGCGCATGGCGCCAGCACGAAGCACGAGCCTTCCACGGCATAGACGCGCGATGCCGCGTTGTTGACCTCCCAGCCCAGCGCCGTAGCAAACGGATCGTACAGCGAGAAGCTCGGCCAAGCCGCGACATGTACCTGCTCGTTCTGGGCATACATCGCGTATTTCGACAGCGGCTGCATGTGCTCCCAACAACAGAGCGCGCCAAGCCGGCCGATGCCGGGGCGGTCATGCACCGCAAGGTCGCTGCCGTCGCCCTCGCCATAGACGGTGCGCTCGACATGGGTCGGCCGCAGCTTGCGCCGCTTGGCGATGGTCTCGCCGTCGGGTCCGATCAGCCATTGCGCGAGGTAAAGGCTGCCGCCCTCGCGCTCGGACAGGCCGAGCACCGCGGTCATGCCGGCCTTCTTCACCGCAAGCCGCAGCTTTTCCGCCCCCGGGCTGTCATAGGCGAGCGAGTTGTCGAAATAGCGCTGCACGAAGCCGCGCCCGATCGCCCAGGCCGGCGAATCCAGCCAGATGTACCAAGGATAGCCGGGGATGAAGGCCTCCGGAAACGCGATCAGCTTGGCGCCCTTGGCGGCGGCCTCCTCGATCAGCGCGATGGTCTTGGCGATGGAGGCGTCCAGGTCGAGCCAGGCCGGGGCCGCCTGCACCACCGCGACACGATATTTCGGATGTTCAATGCCCATGATGTCCTCCTGCCGCCGGCAATGCTACCGTCTCGGCACTTGATCGGCCCCGTCGGCCTCTGACATCATGCTGCCCGGAAACCGGGACCGCCGTTCGACTGGGACGGAAGGAAAACTCGACTGCCGGCCCCAATCGGCCGGCGGGCATGCGGTACGGATTTTGCTTTAAGATGAAGTGGCTAGAGGATTAAGTGGCTAGCGTTGCGACTCGTGAAGGGAGGAAATCATGCCGGCCCTGTTCACCACGGAAGACGCGCCCACCCACCGGCGCCTCGCGCTCTGGCAGGATATTGTCTGCGATGTCTTCGTGCAGCTCGACTGCAAGTCCGACCTCGGCGGTGCCTTCCACGGCGCGATCACCAGCTCGCAGCTTGGCACGGTCAAGTGCTCGACCGTCTCATCGGGCCGGCAGCGCGTCACCCGCACGCCGTCACGGATCTCGCGAGCGAGTGAGGACTTCGTCCTGATCGCATTGGGCCGGCACGGCGCCGGCGCCGTGCTGCAGGACGGCCGCGAGACCGTGATCCAGCCCGGCGAGTTCGCGTTCTACGACACGACGCGGCCCTACGAATTGCGGTTCACGGACGACTTCACGCAAACCATTTTTCAGGTGCCGCGCGACATGCTGCACCGGCGGTTTGCCGGCACCCAGAACCTCACGGCAACCGCCTTCACGCCGGACCGCCCGGTCGAGCGGCTCGCCTATCAGTTCATCGCCGCGCTCTCTGACGTCGCCGACAGGCTTGACCAGGACAATGCGATCCGCCTCTCCGATCAGGCCGCAGACCTGCTCGCGATGGCGATGAGCGAGCGGCTCGGCAGCGGCGCGCTGCCGTCTTCGACCCATCGCTCGGCGCTGCTGTATCGGCTCAAGGCGCATGTGCTCGCGCACCTGCCCAATCCGGAGCTGAGCCTTACAGAAGCCGCCACCGCGCTTCGCATCTCGCCGCGCTACGTCAACAGCCTGTTCGCCGACGAGCAGACCTCGTTCCAGCGTTTCGTGCTGGCGCAGCGGCTCGAACACTGCAAGCGGGACCTCGCCTCGCCCGCCCACGCGCATCGCCATGTCAGCGAAATCGCCTTTGCCTGGGGCTTTAACGATCTCTCGCATTTCGGCCGGGTGTTCCGCGAGCACTACGGCCTGTCGCCGCGCGACTGGCGGCAGAGCCGGCTGCCGAACTGATCGGCCAAGGACTTGCGGCGGCGGGCTCGTGGCGGCCCTGCGGCGCGTTTGCGCCGCAAAAACTGGCGCGGAATCCGCAGCGCGGCGGATGCAATCAATTTACTTTAATCCCAACCGGTTCCACCGACGCCCTTCTCATCGCGCCGCATCCCGATACAGTCCCGCCGTTGATTTGGAGGATTTCCGATGCAGGACCGGCGCCAGGGCGCACGTGACAAGGTGCTCTATGGCGGCGTTGCTGCCGTCAACGAGCACGGCTCTACGATGGATTGCGTGGTCCGCAACATCAGCGACACCGGCGCCTGCGTCGAATTCGACACGGCAGCGAGGCTGCCGGAGGAGATGAACCTCACCATCGCGCGCAAGGGCCGCTCCTTCCTGGCCCGGATGATCTGGCGCCAGGCCAACAAGGTCGGCCTCGCCTTCCGCATCATGACATCGGACGCCCCGGTCAGCGATCTCGACGAGCGCCTGCGCAGGAGCGAGATCAAGAAGCGGCAGCTGCAGCGCCGCATCAAGCAATTGCTCGGCGAAGGCTGAGCTGCGCGCGTTCTCGCGGCTGCCAAATTTACGACCTGACGCCCCGTTCCCGCAGGCGGCCCGGCATTTTCGGGGGTTGCAAAGGTCAGGCTAATCCAGCATGCGGTAGAGCTCCGCAAATGCAGGAACCGAAGGCCAGTTTACGACATGTCGTCAGCAACGATCGAGCATGCCGACGGCCTGCCGCAGCCACAACGCAATTGGGCCATTTTCACGATTGCGCTCGGCCTCCTGATAGCCGTGATCGATGGCTCGATCGCCAACGTTGCGCTTCCCACCATCGCCCGGGATCTCGACGCGAGCCCCGCGTTTTCGATCTGGATCGTCAACGGCTATCAATTGGCGATCACGATTTCGCTGTTGCCGTTGTCCTCACTCGGCGAAATCATCGGCTATCGCCGTGTCTATCTGGCGGGGCTGCTGCTCTTCACGCTGGCTTCGCTGTTTTGCGCGCTGGCGCATAATTTGCCGCTGCTGACGGTGGCGCGCATCGTGCAGGGATTTGGCGCCGCCGGAATCCTGAGCGTCAACGCCGCGCTGGTCCGCTTCACCTATCCGAGAGATCTGCTCGGCCGCGGCATCGGCCTCAACGCGCTGGTTGTCGCCATCTCGGCCGCGGTCGGCCCCACCGTGGCCTCGTTCATCCTGGCGGTCGGAACATGGCCCTATCTGTTCGCCATCAACCTCCCGCTCGGGATCGTGACACTGGCTTTGGGCTTGCGCTATCTGCCGCACACCAGGCCGGCCGTCCACGCCTTCGACTGGCAAAGTGCCGGGCTCAGCGCCGTTACGTTTGGGCTTGGCATCGCCGCGATCGACAGCGCCGGCCATGGCGAGGCGCTGTATCTCTGTCTGTCCGAATTTGCCATCGCTGCGATCGCGTGCCTGTTGCTGGTCCGGCGGCAGACGCACCTTGCCGCTCCGCTCTTGCCGGTCGACCTGCTGCGGATTCCGATTTTCGCGCTGTCGATCGGCACGTCGATCGCCTCCTTCTGCGGCCAGATGCTGGCCTTTGTCGCGATGCCGTTTTATCTCGAGAGCCATTTCGGATATTCGGCGGTGCAGATCGGCCTGCTGATCACGCCGTGGCCGATCGCGGTCGGATTCGCAGCTCCTATTGCAGGTTGGCTGGTCGAGCGCTATCCGGCCGGCCTGTTGGGCGGCATCGGGTTGCTGGTGTTCGCGGTGGGACTCGGCACATTGGCGCTGATGCCGGCCGCCGCCTCGCCGTTCGACGTGATCTGGCGCATGGCGCTCGCCGGCGTGGGTTTTGGTTTATTCCAGACCCCCAACAACCGCACCATGATCGCCGCAGCCCCGCGCGAGCGCTCGGGCGGGGCCAGCGGAATGCTCGGAACGGCACGCCTGCTGGGACAGACGATCGGTGCGTCGCTGGTAGCGCTGCTGCTGGCGCGCTTTCCGGCTGACGGCACCAGGATCTCGCTCATGGTCGGCGTCGGCTTTGCCGTGGTCGGCGCTGCGCTCAGCATGCTGAGGCTGTCAACGGCGGGCAGCCAGGGCGCCGAACGGGTGCGGGTCCACGAGAGCCAGCGCCTGAAGGGCGAGTGACGCTAGAACGGGATGACTCTTCTTCGAATCGTCATCCCGCTCTATCCCTTTGTTTTGAGCATGATCTTTTCGGAAAACCGCTACACATTTTTCCGGATCATGCTCTGGGCGCAAGATTTGATCTGAGAGCATCATGCTCTGATCGGCCGTTGCGTGCCGCAAACAAAAAGGCCGGCTCTGCAGCCGGCCTTTTCGATTTCACTCGTCGTGAAGGCGTCAGGCCTTGACCAGCGGCCCACGCGATGGCGGCGCCTTGGAGCCGCCGCCGCCGTTGGAGCCGCCGCCCGACTTCGGCTTGCGCTTGCGGGCGCCGCCGGGAAGCTTCTCGGGCTTCGGCGTCACCGGACCCTCGACGAACTCGAAGCCGATCTTGTCCTTGGCTGTCGCCTCGTCCTTGATCAGGACAACGCGGACATGGCCGCCGCCCTTGAGCTGGCCGAACAGCACCTCGTCGGCCAGCGGCTTCTTGATGTGCTCCTGGATGATGCGCGACATCGGACGCGCGCCCATCTGCTCGTCATAGCCGTTCTCGATCAGCCAGGCCTTGGCGGGCTCGGACAGCTCGATCGTGACCTCACGGTCGGCAAGCTGCGCCTCGAGCTGCAGCACGAACTTCTCGACCACCATGCCGATCACGTCGACATTGAGATGCGCGAACGAAACGATCGCATCCAGCCGGTTGCGGAATTCCGGCGCGAACTGCCGGTTGATCGCCTCGTGGTCGTCACCTTCCCGTTTTGACCGGGTAAAGCCGAAGGCCTGGCGTGCGAGATCAGCCGCGCCGGCATTGGTGGTCATGATCAGGATCACGTTGCGGAAGTTGACCTGCTTGCCGTTGTGGTCGGTCAGCCGGCCGTGATCCATGATCTGCAGCAGCACGTTGTAGAGATCGGGATGCGCCTTCTCGATCTCGTCGAGCAGCACAACGCAATGCGGGTGCTGGTCGACGCCATCGGTGAGCAGGCCGCCCTGGTCGAAGCCGACATAGCCGGGAGGCGCACCGATCAGGCGCGACACGGTGTGCCGCTCCATGTATTCCGACATGTCGAACCGGATCAGCTCGACACCAAGCGAGGCCGCGAGCTGCTTTGCCACCTCGGTCTTGCCGACGCCGGTCGGACCCGAGAACAGATACGAGCCGATCGGCTTTTCCGGCTCGCGCAAGCCTGCCCGCGACAGCTTGATCGACGCCGCCAGTGCCTCGATCGCCTTGTCCTGGCCGAACACCGTGCGCTTCAGGGTCGTCTCGAGATGCTTCAGCACCTCGGCATCATCCTTGGACACGCTCTTGGGCGGGATCCGCGCCATGGTCGCGATCGTGGTCTCGATCTCCTTGATGCCGATCGTCTTCTTGCGCTTGTTCTCGGCGACCAGCATCTGCGCCGCGCCTGACTCGTCGATCACGTCGATCGCCTTGTCGGGCAGCTTGCGGTCGTGAATGTAGCGCGAGGAGAGCTGCACCGCAGCCTCGATCGCCTCGTTGGTGTATTTCAGCCGGTGGTAATCCTCGAAATAGGGCTTCAGGCCCTTGAGGATCGCAATCGCGTCTTCCACCGTCGGTTCGTTGACGTCGATCTTCTGGAAGCGCCGCACCAGCGCGCGGTCCTTCTCGAAGTGCTGACGGTATTCCTTGTAGGTGGTCGAGCCCATGCAGCGGATCGTGCCGGACGCGAGCGCGGGCTTCAGCAGATTGGATGCATCCATCGCACCGCCGGACGTGGCGCCGGCGCCGATCACGGTGTGGATCTCGTCGATGAACAGGATCGCGTTCGGATGCGCCTCCAGCTCCTTCAGCACCTGCTTGAGGCGCTCCTCGAAATCGCCGCGGTAGCGGGTGCCCGCGAGCAGCGTGCCCATGTCGAGCGAGAACACGGTGGCGGCCGCCAGCACCTCCGGCACTTCGCTGTCGACGATCCGCTTGGCAAGGCCTTCCGCGATCGCGGTCTTGCCGACGCCGGCTTCACCGACGAACAGCGGGTTGTTCTTCTGGCGGCGGCACAGCACCTGAATGGCGCGATTGATCTCGGCATTGCGGCCGATCACCGGATCGATCTTGCCGTCACGCGCCTTCTTGTTGAGATTGACGCAATAGGTATCGAGCGCCTCGCCCTTCTTCTTGGCGTCCTCGTTGCCCTTGGTCTCGGTTTCCTCGTCGACGCCGCGCACCGGCCGCGCCTCGGAGACGCCGGGGCGCTTGGCGATACCATGGCTGATGTAATTGACGGCGTCGTAGCGCGTCATGTCCTGCTCCTGCAGGAAATACGCCGCATGGCTCTCGCGCTCTGCGAAGATCGCGATCAGCACATTGGCGCCGGTCACTTCCTCGCGACCGGACGATTGCACATGGATAACCGCGCGCTGGATCACGCGCTGGAACCCGGCGGTCGGCTTGGCGTCGTCGGCGCCGTCGGTCACGAGGTTCTCGAATTCGGTCTCGAGATAATTGACGAGACTGGTCCTCAGCTTGTCGAGATCGACGCTGCAGGCCCGCATCACCGCGGCCGCATCCGAGTCATCGATCAGCGACAGCAGAAGGTGTTCGAGCGTCGCGTACTGATGGTGACGCTCGTTTGCGATCGCCAATGCACGATGCAGGGATTGTTCAAGGCTTTGGGAAAAAGTTGGCATTCGCGTCCTCTAAGGCCCCCGGCCATCATGATCGCCATTACCCGGTCAGGCAACAACAACCTTTGTCATGCCCCTTGATATAGTTACGTCGGATCGTGGCGAAAGGGCTGGTTCCGACAGCTTGATTGAGCATGATCTTTTCGGAAAATCGCTACGCATTTTTCCGGATCATATCCTAGAGCCGTTTCCGCTCCGATTGAATCGGAACGGGGCTCTAGATTCTTGTTTTGACGCGTTTTCCCAGCGCGAACCAGCATCGACTTCGCTCGAAAACGCGCTAGTTTCCCTCTAAATTCCGGCAAAACCGAGTCGCGCAACCGGGCCCCGCAATCATGCGGGGATGTCCGTCGCCGGCGTCATGGCAAGTGACGGCGCCGCACCTGTTGAGAATGCAAGACCCGTTCCGGTTTCCGGCGGGCCAGCCGTTACCGGCGAACTACTTCTTTTCCATCACACATTGCAGGGGGTGCTGGTGCTTGCGCGCGAAATCCATCACCTGCGTCACCTTGGTCTCGGCGATCTCGTAGGTGAACACGCCGCATTCACCGATCCCGTGATGGTGAACGTGGAGCATGATCTTGTTGGCCGCCTCCGCGTCCTTCTGGAAGAACCTCTCCAACACGTGAACGACGAACTCCATCGGCGTGTAGTCGTCGTTCAGGATCAGGACGCGATACAGGTTCGGACGCTTGGTCTTCGGCTTGACCTTGGTGATCACCGAACTCGACGGGCCGCCGGCCCCGCTATTGCGGTTCTCGTCGCCGCTCATGCTCGGGGCGCGCGCGGTTGATGCCGCCGGCCTGGACGAAATCAACTCAGACGAAAAGGCTGTGGACGTGGATTGCAGCATGGCTCAGCGTTCGAATTCCCCAGGGGAAACCGGTTGGCGTATCGGGGGCGTTTCGCAATTGCCGCAGCGGTCATCATTGCCGCAGTAGCCATAGCGGAACTCCCAGCAACGCTTTCCAGATTGCCGCTCCCGGTCCGATCCAGCGGCTGGATCGGCCCCACGAATATGGGGCCGCCGGCGCCGTGCCGCAAGCACAGAAGCTCCGCACGCACCTGGACCCAAACCGGACCGATTCCCGGCGCGGCAATCCCGGCAAGGTTAATCATTTCTGCCGGGTTTGACAAAGGAGTCCGCTAACCGATTTAGCGGGCATTGAGGGTATCGGCGGCTTTTGCCCTACTTTTCATCGCCAGCGGCCGCCCGTGCCCGGTTTCGATGCCGGGATTCATCATCTGTTTAGCGGCGTGCGTAGAGATGACGCCCTCAATTCATTTCGACGAGAGCATCATGCTTGTAACAGCTTTTCTCAGTCGCCTCCGCGCCGCCGCCGCCCGATTCTCCGCGGCAACCGACGGTAACATCGCAGCCATGTTTGCCATCGCAGCCGTGCCGATCGTCTGCTTCGTGGGGGTGGCAATCGACTACTCCCGCGCCAACAGCGCCCGCTCCTCGATGCAGGCGGCGCTGGATTCCACCGCGCTGATGGTCGCAAAGGACCTGAGCAGCGGCACCATCACGACCTCGCAGGTCGCTGCCAAGGCGCAGGCCTATTTTACCGCGCTCTACACCAACACAGATGCCAAGTCGGTCAATTTCAGCGCAACCTACACGGCGGCCTCCAGCTCCAGCACCTCGACCGTCCTGGTCAAGGGGTCCGCCTCCGTGAACACCGATTTCCTGAAATTTGCGGGCTACTCCCCGAACATCAATTTCAACAGCAGCTCGACCTCGACCTGGGGCAACGCCAAGATGCGCGTCGCGCTGGTCCTCGACAACACGGGATCGATGGCCCAGAACGGCAAGATCACCGCGCTGCGCAACGCCGTGGCCGGATCCGGCGGCCTGATCGACCAGCTCAGTGCGCTCAGCAAGACCAACGGCGACGTCTATATCTCCGTCATCCCGTTCGCCAAGGTCGTCAATGTCGGCGCCTCGAACTACACCCAGAGCTACATCGACTGGACCGACTGGCTGAATCCGCCGACCACCCAGCCTGCCAATGCCGTCACCAGTGGCTCCAGTAACAGCCTCCAGGCGGGGCTTCCGATCAACTGGCATGCGGTGGGACCAGGCGCGAGATGCCCGTGGACCAACAGCAGCGGCGGCTTCACCTGCCAGCAGAGCCCGACCAGCACCCAGTCCGCGTCGACGGTTCCGTCGAGCGGCACCTATAAGGGCTACATCTGCCCGAGCGTCGATTACAATTCCCACACGCTGTACAATGGCTGCTGGGTCAGCACACAGGTCGGCACCACCGCCCAGGTATTTTGCACGGGAAACAACAATTGTAGCTGCCCGTTGAATTCGCTCGGTCTGCCCGTCACTGGTTGCGGCTGCAGCACCACCGGCGGCGTCAAATCGTGCTCCGGATATATCTATACCCACGACTGGACGCAGCCCGGACCGAACGACACCGCACACAACACGTACCAGCCGCGGGTGAGCGCCGTTGTTGGTTGGACAAACAACCAGTATACGGCAGCCAATCCGACGCCCACGGTGACGAACAACTGGCAGCAGGCGTCCACCAATCCCATCACCAACTGGACCGGCTGCATCACCGACCGCACCCAGCCCAACGATGCAACAGGCGTGCTGCCGGACACACACGATGTCACGACGCAGTTTCCGGCCAACGAGTATTACGAGAACAACTCGTCCTATTGCAGCAGCAGCGCCTCGACGCCGCTCGAGCCGATCATTCCGCTGAGCTACAATTGGAGCGCGCTGAAGACCGCAGTCAACGCGATGCAGCCGACCGGCGGCACCGATCAGGCGGTCGGATTGGCGTGGGGGTGGCAGTCGCTGCTGCCGAACGGCCCGCTCAACACGCCGGCGGAGGATTCCAACACCACATACAACCGGGTCATCATCCTGTTGTCGGACGGCCTGAACACGGAAGACCGCTGGCCCGCTTACGGCGACGGCAGCTCGCAGGCGAACGGCAATCCGATCGACGTCCGGCAGGCGCTGATGTGCCAGAATCTGCAGAATGCGAAGGATACCAACGGCAATCCGATGTACACGATCTACACGATCCAGGTGAATACGGACTCGCCCCAGGACCCTACCTCGACCGTGCTGCAGAACTGTGCGAGCAGCCCCGACAAGTTCTACATGCTGACCAGCTCGAGCCAGATCGTGACGACGTTCAACACGATCGGAACGGCTCTCAGCAAGCTGCGCGTGGCGAAGTAGCACCGCAACACACCTCACAAAAAAAGCCCGGCTGAACCAGCCGGGCTTTTATTTTGTCGTCAGTGCCTGGCAGTGATGATTAGTGCGAGGCCGCCGGCGTAAACTTGGAAACCAGGCCTTCATAGGGCTTGAAGGTCTGCTTGGCGCAATCGCTGTAGAGGCCGGCGATCTTCTGCGTTTCCGCAACGAAGGTCTCGTAGGAGGCGCGCACGAACTCGGTCTGCGCCTCGAGCACCTTGTCGATCGACTTCACGCCGGACAGCTTCTCGACGAATGACTTGGTGTCCTCGAAGGACTTCTTGGCGTAGTCGCCGTAGGCGGTGGCGATCGCCTGGACGCCGCTCTGCAGGTTGCTTGCGGAAGCGGTCACCGATTCCATGTGCTCTTTGCCGTAGCTCTGAATGTCTTCAATCTTGACCATAATGGAGATTTCCTTTTCCCAGACTCTTGAACGTGTGCGTTCCCATTGCCGGGAAGCTCCCGGCCCCCTGACATCCATAGAATAGTGCACTGCACAAAATAGTCAAGAAGAATTGTGCAATGCACAATCAACCTTACCGTCGCGTCCCGATTTCGACCATTTGCGATAAACTCCGGGGGACTACGCAACGGTTGCTTAATCTTTTAGAAACTTGGCCCGCCTACCCTGATTCTTGGACTTTGTTCGTCTTCCGACAGACAGTCTGAAAACTGTTTGTGAACAGCATCTTAGCTAGAACAGCGATCTGAGCGGCCACCGCGGCCCGAGCATTCTGCCCGGACCGGTATGTTGCACAGGCAAGGATCGGCGGCCGTCGGGCACAATTTCGCCTCACGAGCCGGTGATCTAGATAGAAATTGGGACGGGGAAGTAAATGCTTCGCACAACCTTGGCTTCCTCGCGCGCGTTGCGAGTTGGCGTTCTCGGGCTCGTTACCCTCACCACAGCGATCCTGATCACCAGTGACAGCGCCGAGGCGCGCCGTTACCGGCGCCACTACGCCCGCCATCATCACAGCGAAGAGGCGCGCGAGAGCTACAGCCCGCAATTCGCGTCGATCATCGTCGACGGCAATTCCGGCGCGGTGCTGACCTCCAGCAATCCCGACGGCCTGCGCCACCCCGCCTCGCTCACCAAGATGATGACGCTCTATCTGCTGTTCGAGCGTCTCGATGCCGGCAAGATCAAACTCGATACCGAGATGCCGGTCTCCGAGCATGCCTCCGAACAGGATCCGACCAAGCTCGGCCTGCGGCCCGGCCAGACCATCAGGGTCGAAGACGCCATCAAGGGCCTCATCACCCGCTCGGCCAACGACGCCGCGGTGGTGATTTCAGAGGCGATCGGCGGCAACGAGGACGACTTCGCCAGGATGATGACGCGCAAGGCGCGCGCGCTCGGCATGAGCAAGACCGTCTATCGCAACGCCTCAGGCCTGCCCAACGACGAGCAACTGACGACGGCGCGCGACCAGTCGACACTGGGCCGCGCGCTCCAGGATCGCTTCCCGCGCTACTACCGCTACTTCTCGACCACGGCGTTCAATTTCCGCGGCCACACCATCACCGGCCACAATCATCTGCTCGGCAGCGTCGAGGGCGTCGACGGCATCAAGACCGGCTACACCCGCGCTTCCGGCTTCAACCTCGTGACCTCGATCCACCGCGGCAACCGATTCCTGGTCGGCGTGGTGCTCGGCGGCCGAAGCGGCGGTTCGCGCGACGCCATCATGCGCAATTTGCTCGCAGAGAATATCGTCAAGGGCGCGACGACCCGCACCGCTATCGCGATCACAGAGCGCAACCCGGCTGACGCGAACGTCGAAGTCGCCGACGCCGACGACGCTCCGCGCGCGTCCGACAGCATGGCCGCCGCTTCCGAACCTGCTGTGGCCACCATGCCGGCCCCCGCGCCGCGCCCGGCCAACAAGCCCTCGCTGATCGCGGCGGCCGCCGCCTCCCTGCCGCCGCTGCCTGCAAGGCCGGAGCCGCAGGCCAAGCCCGAACCGGCGCCGTTGACCTCAGGCGTGATCCAGACCCAGCCGATCGCAGCGATCCCAGGCTCGGCTGAGCCGATGAAGCCGGTCAAGGTGAAGACCGTGCAGGTCAAGGCCGGCCAGATCAAACTCGCCGCCGCCGGCCCGGCGCAGTCGGCGCCGCCGATCACCAGCACCATCCCGCCACGCGCCGAAGTCGCCGAGACCTCCAATGCGATGATGGCGCGGGCCACCGAGACCTCCAGGCCTGAGATGCCGCCGCAGCCGGCCAATTTCGGCACCGGCAAGGGCATCCTCGGCGTGCTGCCGGCCTCGGCCGTGCAGGCGCCCGCGCCGGCCACATCGCAGGCCATGGCGTCGATCGAACCCGCCCGTAGCCAGCCCGTCGTCCAGCAGGACACCGCAATCAGGTCGGCTGCGGCCGGCGCCCATACCGGCTGGATCATTCAGGTCGGCGCGCTGGAGTCCGAGGACCAGGCCAAGCAGCGCATCGACCTTGCCCGCAATTCGGCCCGCGGCCTGCTCAGCAAGGCCGATCCGTTCACCGAGCCGGTGGTCTCGAAGGGCGATCGCAAGCTCTACCGCGCCCGCTTCGCCGGCCTCGAGCGCGACCAGGCCGAAGCGGTATGCAAGGCGCTGAAGCGCGCCGACATCTCCTGCATCACCGTTCGCAACTGAGCTTCCACATCATCTGAAATCTGCAAGATTTCAAAGCAACAAGGCCGGCGCCGCAAGCGCCGGCCTTGTTGCTTTTGGCGCACGGTCCAGAAAATTGATCAGCCGTCGCCGTGCGTCGCGCGCCGGCGAAAACTTCTCGTCAAGCTTTTACGGTTAAGTTCTCACCAAGGGACGATCGACCATGCCGGACAACGGCAGGCGACACCGGGCGTTCGATCAGAGACGGAAGCAGCTCTCGGCTTGTGGCGTATGTGGCGTTGCGGAGCGAGTTAGAGATGCGTGCGAAGCAGAGTATCCTTGGCCTCGTTTACCCGGGCAGCGAGGTACGTCGACCCCCCCTGGTCGGGATGCAGTTTCTTCATGAGGGCGCGGTGGGCGCGGCCGATCTCGTCGCGGGTCGCTCCCGGTTGCAGGCCAAGGATCTGATAGGCCTCCTCATCAGTCATTTTGCCGGTCGCCGTCGCACGGCGTTGCCCCCCTGCCCGGTCGCCCTGCGCGTCCTGACGCCAGGCGGGAAACCGGCGGTCCAGATAGCTTTCAAGTAGCGCGACGCTCTCGGCATCGAAGCTCGGGACCATCGCCAGCAATCGCGGCAGATCGAACTCGTCGAGCATCCGCCCGGCGTTCGGCCCGTCCACGATCTGGCCCTTAAGCACGCCGCTGTTGTGATCGAGGCTCATGTCGAGATATTGCGAGCGCACCCGCGAGCTCTGTCCCGACGAACGCTGCGCGCCGCCGAAGATGCCGCCGAGATTGGGAAAGCCTGTGCTCCCGAACGGCGACCAGCCGAGCAATCCCGCGCCGAAGATGCCGAGCGGAATGGCGACCGCAAGCTCGCCCTTGACGCCGGTGAAGGCCGCGACCGCGAGCGCGAGCACGCCGCCCCCGATCTTGACCATGCGCGCAAGCGCAGCCGGATTGGCCGCACGAAACATCTGCAGCGCGGAATAAATGACGACAACGGCGACGACGCCGACGATCAGGGTTGGCATGCGCGGAATATAGGCGTCCCGGAGATAAAAAGCATGCGAAGCTTCGCCTCACTGCAGCGTGAAGCGTCGCAGTAAGATAATTCGCTCCAGGTCGCCTGCGGGACGGGAGCCGAGGGAGAACGCTATGGCAGTTGAGGGACTGGTCAGCCTACGCAGCGGCTTCGGGCTGAACGAAACCACTGATCGGCTGAAGGCCGAGTTGCAGGCGAGCGGGCTCACCGTGTTCGCGCAGATCGATCACGCCGCGGGCGCGGCCAGCGTGGGCCTTGCGCTCCGCCCCACCGCGGTGTTGATCTTCGGCAACGCGAAGGGTGGCACGCCGCTGATGCAAGCCGCGCAGACGATCGGCATCGACTTGCCGTTGAAGGCGCTGGTCTGGCAGGATGAAGCCGGCGACACCTGGCTTTCCTACAATGACCCTGCCTGGCTTGCGCAGCGGCACGGCATCACGGAGCAGACCAAGACCGTGGCGGCCAACATGTCGGGAATGCTGAGGGCGCTTGCGAAAGTCGTGACGTCATCAACCGCGTGACGCAGCGCATCGCTCACTTCATCTGGCCGATCAGCGTGGCCGCGCCGCGCGTGCGCTTCGCCAGTTGCAGGAGCGCGTCACGACCGCCGGCGGCGTAGGCCGCGGCGGCGCGCAGCAGCTCGCGGAGCTGAGCCGAGGCGCCGGGATCGAACCTGCACCATGCCCCGCCGGTCAGCCGCGCGATCTCGCGAAATGCCTGCTCGGCGACGGCGTCCTCGCCCTCCTGGAACATGAAAACCGGGACCTTGAGCAGGCCGAGTTCGCCGGCCTTGGTGCAGAGATCGTCGAGGCGTTCCTCCATCGCATCGCCGACGAACACGACCGCACGCACGCCGGCGGCGACCGCTTCGCGCCGCGCTTCCGAGAGCACCTTGCCGATCTGGGTATTGCCGCCCTGGCAGTCGATCTTGCCCATCAGCTTCGCCAGCTGCGCGCTATCGGAAATCCACCCCGTCGCACGGCACTCGTTGAAGCCGCGATAGTAGACCAGACGGATATCGAGGCTTCCGAGCGAGGCGGCCTCGCGGAACATGTCCGCCTGCAGCGCGCAGGCCATGTCCCAGGTCGGCTGCCGGCTCATGGTGGCGTCGAGCGCAAACACCAGCCTGCCGCGCGCGCCGGCACGGTGCGGCGACATCGCGTGCGCCTTCGCCACGAACGCGGCGATGTCGTCAGCCGTTGACGTCCGCGCCTCCGGTAACGCACCGGCCTTACGCGCGTCAGCCGCATCCGCCGCGCGCCCGCTGTTTCCCGATGTTGGTTTGGTTGGCTCGCCAGCCATCACTGCTCGCTTGTTTCAGCAAGCCTTATGTGGGCCGGGATATTGGATTGGTCAATGCAACCGGCGGACCTGCCCGGACCGACGCCGGGCAGCCAAAATCAATTCGTCGCCGAGGATGGATCCTTCTCGGTCTTCTTCACGGTCAGCGCCTTCTTGACCTTGTCGGTCAAGGTCTGTGGCTTCTCGACCGGCACGTAGAGCGAAACCGGCCCCGGCTCCAAAATCTTCGGCGGCGCGTTCCTGGTGTCGACCGGCGCGACATCGCTGTCGGTGTCGGCGAGGAATTTATCGAGCATGGCCTGGATCGAGTTCTTGGCAGCGTCCGGGCCGGTGTCGCGCATGTCGTTATGCTGAAAGTTGGTGTTCACAACGGTGATACCCGCCTTCTCGCATTCCTCCGCGTCCGGCACGACCCCGGGATCGGGCTTGAACTGCGAGTCGTGGGAGCGGAACGACAGGATCTTGAACTTGCCGTCGGTCATGAACGGCACGCGCAGATTGTCGAGCGTCACGACCTTCTTGATCTCGTCCGGATACTGCTTGGCGAAATACATTGCGATGTCGCCGCCATTCGAATGGCCGACCATCGTCAGCTTGCTGTAGTCCGCGTTCGGCTCGACCTTCTTCATTTCTTCGATGGCGAATTTGATGTTGGTGATGCCGCGCTGATATTGCGGCAACCGGCCGACAAAGATCTCGCCGACCTTGGTCACCATCGGCCCATCCGAGGGCAAGTCGTTCTGGATGCTGACCGCCAGATAGCCGCGCGCCGCGAACACGTTCGCGAGGAAGGAATATTCGGTGAATTTGACGGTATTACCATGATTGAGGATCGCCACCGGCAGCGTGATCATGCCGGCGTCGGCCTGCATCACCTTGTCGCGGCGCACCGCCACGTCGACCGCGACCACGCGCTCATCGCGAGTCGGATCCTTGAATGTGAAGGTCTCGTGACGGATCGCCCACTTGCTCGCGGTGAAGTACGCGGCAGTGACCACCACGGAGAGAGAAAGCAGAACGGCAATTCCACGTTTCATGACGTCCTCAAGGCGCCCGCCAACCAAGGGCTATTTTTCGCCCGGAGACTCTTCGGTCTCCTTCTTCAGCATATAGGTCACAGCGACGTGACAGGAAGTCTAAATGTTGTGACTCCGCAGCATGTTCATTGTGCGATGCACCCATACATTGTGCAATCGCACACGTTTCCGGAAAATCGTACCTCCTGGAACCTACGACGCAGGCTCTCAACGTTGGGTTCGACCTGTCGCTAAAAGTAGAGGGAAAACCCTGTCGGGGGCAGCTTTGTTCCGCTTTTTTGACAACTCCGTGACCGAAATCACCGTGCGACTACGGGCTTTGCCGGAGCTTCTGTGTAAATGACGAGCTTCAGTGCCGGATCGTCGTTGGCCTGGAAGCTGGCATATTCCAGCCGGAGCTGGCCACGCCGGGGGTGCTTTATGAGCTTGTACCCGGCGCTGACGCCGCGGACATCGTGCGCCCCCCACCAGCCCTCGAATTCCGGACAGCCGGCTCGCAAACGCGCCAAAAGCTCGCGGAACGCCGGATCCCCGGCCCAGAGGTCGTGGGTGGCGCGGAACTGGGCCACCATCCGCCGCGCCTCGTCGGCCCAGCCGGCGCCGAACAGACGCCGTGTCGCCGGGTTGGCCAGCACACAGATCAGCACGTTGCGATCCGGCTCCGGCAGCTTGCCAAAGCCAAAGATGTCCTCGGCGGCTGCGTTCCAGACGAGAACGTCCCAGCGCCGGCCGGTGACATAGGCCGGCTGGTTCAGGCTCTCGACGGTCCGCCAGATCGCCGGCGGGACAACCTCCGGCGCGAACGGCCGGCGATCACCGTCGCGGGTCAGCGCGCGCAGATGGGCATGCTCGGCCTTGCTCAGGCGCAGCGCCCGCGCCAGTGCGTCGATCGTGGTGACGGAGGGGCTGACCGAGCGGCCCTGCTCGAGCCGGATGTACCAGTCGACGCCGATGCCGGCGAGCTCGGCGACTTCCTCGCGGCGCAGGCCCGGCGTGCGCCGGCGCCGGCCTGCGGCGATGCCCATCTGCTTCGGCGTCAGTTTCTGCCGTCGCGAGCGGAGGAAATCGCCAAGTTCAGTTTGAAGCTCGCGTTGCTGCGTGCCCGCCATCGCGATCCTGCCATCAAACGTGGGTCCAGTAATCCTAGGATAATACCAGGTCTTGCTGACCGCAACCGCGCTGACGATCATCTGGTCTCAACCAGGGATGAGACCCATGAAAGCAGCAGTCTTGAAGTCATTCGGTTCGGCGCTCGCGATCGAGGACGTGCCCGCCCCTCGCATCGGCACGGGTGAGGTCATCGTCGACGTGATGGCGGCGCCGGTGCTGTCCTACACCGACGAGGTGTTCAGCGGCGCACGCAAATATCTGCTCGAGCTGCCAGCAGTGCCCGGCCCCGGCGGCATCGGGCGGGTGCGTGCCACAGGTCCCGACGCGACCCATCTGGCCGTCGGCGACTGGGTGTTCTGCGATCCGACCTTCCGCTCGCGTGACGACAGCATCTCGCCCGACATCACGCTGCAGGGCTGGAGCGCACGCGGCGAAGGCGGCCTCAAATTGCAGCGGCACTTCCGCCACGGTTCGTTCGCCGAGCAGACCTTGCTGCCGACCGAGAACGTCAAGCGGATCGGCGCAATCGACGCCGCCGACGCGCCAGCCTGGTGCGCGCTCAACGCCTGCCTCGTGCCCTATGGCGGCTTTCTCGTGGCGCGGTTGCAACCCGGCGAAACGGTGCTGGTCTCCGGCGCGACGGGCCATTTCGGCAGCGCGGCGGTCGCGGTCGCGCTCGCGATGGGAGCGGCCTGCGTGGTCGCGCCGGGCCGCAACGAAAAGATGCTGGCCGATCTTGTCCGGCGTTTCGGCCCGCGCGTTCGTCCGGTGAAACTCAGCGGTAACGAAGAGGATGATCGGCAGCGCATGCGGCAGGCAGCCCCAGGCCCGATCGACCTCGTACTCGACCTGATGCCGCCGTCGGTCACGACCACGACGGTGCGCGCCGCCGTGATGGCGGTGCGGCCTTACGGACGCGTCGTGCTGATGGGCGGTGTCGGGATGCTGGGCGGCGCTGGGCTCGACCTGCCCTACCCCTGGATCATGCGCCAATGCATCACCATCCACGGCGTCTGGATGTGTCCGTCGGAGGCGACCTTCGGCATGGTCAATCTGATCCGGGCCGGACTGTTGCAGCTCGATCAGTTCGAGGTGACGACATTCGACCTCGACCACGCCAACAACGCGGTGGCGCACGCCGCCGCCAATGGCGGGCCGTTCAGGATGACGGTGCTGACGCCGAACTCATAAACTTGGCGGCATGACGCATCGATGTTGGAGTCTGCTTTGCTCCTGACACGACTCGGTCGCTGTGCAGCAGCGAAATGAAGCGATGGGTAGAGTCGAGGTGTGACGCGGTAGCTTTAGGTTCGAACATATCTGTTTCCGCCCCTTTCGTTTGGCGGTGCCTCACTGGTTCGACCATGGCCCCGTTTTCACACCCCGCTCATCGAACTGGACAGGCAGATTTCCCGCATCCAGCTCTCGGACAAAACTTCACGCCTTCACCCACGGCACGTCGTGCCCAAGCCTGCTCAGGCGTACGAGCCCAAAGTGCCCGTAAAGGTGCGGGAGTGGATAGGTCCCGCCCTTGCGACGCCTGGTTTTGTGCTTGAACTGCAACCACCGGCGCAACCGCATCGCTGCGTAGCTGTCGAGTGCCCGATACGCCTTGCTGACGGTGCCTACCTTGAAGTAGTTCGCCCATCCGCGCAGCGTGCGGTTCACCTTGCCCACCAGCTTTGTGGTTTCTTGCCATGTCCCCGTTCGGTCCGTCAGTGCGTGGATTTTCTCAACCATGCG
>NZ_JYMU01000042.1:0-954 GCF_000938235.1 Bradyrhizobium sp. LTSPM299 | reverse complement strand
CTAAAGTCGGTAGCGCGCCGGATTGTTGATCGGCGCGTGTTGCATCTGATCAAGATGTGGCTGGAATGCCCCGTAGAAGAAACCGATGATCGAGGAAGGAAGACACGCACGACCGAAGCCCGGGACAACCGGCGCGGCATTCCGCAAGGCTCACCCATCTCACCGTTGCTGGCGAATATATACATGCGCCGGTTCGTATTGGGATGGAAGAAGCTCGGACTGGAGCAACGCCTCGGCAGTCGTATCGTAACCTACGCCGATGATCTTGTGATCCTGTGCAAGAAGGGCAATGCCGACCAGGCACCGCAGCAACTACGCAAGATCATGAGCAAGCTGAAGCTCACGGTCAACGAGGAGAAGACACGAATCTGCAAGGTTCCGGAAGAGGAGTTCGACTTCCTGGGATACTCGTTCGGACGGATGTACTCAGCGAGAACCGGTCAGGCACGCCTGGGATATCGGCCATCGCGGAAGAGCATCAAGCGCATGGTTGAGAAAATCCACGCACTGACGGACCGAACGGGGACATGGCAAGAAACCACAAAGCTGGTGGGCAAGGTGAACCGCACGCTGCGCGGATGGGCGAACTACTTCAAGGTAGGCACCGTCAGCAAGGCGTATCGGGCACTCGACAGCTACGCAGCGATGCGGTTGCGCCGGTGGTTGCAGTTCAAGCACAAAACCAGGCGTCGCAAGGGCGGGACCTATCCACTCCCGCACCTTTACGGGCACTTTGGGCTCGTACGCCTGAGCAGGCTTGGGCACGACGTGCCGTGGGTGAAGGCGTGAAGTTTTGTCCGAGAGCTGGATGCGGGAAATCTGCCTGTCCAGTTCGATGAGCGGGGTGTGAAAACGGGGCCATGGTCGAACCAGTGAGGCACCGCCAAACGAAAGGGGCGGAAACAGATATGTTCGAACCTAAAGCTACCGCGTCACACCTCGACTCTACCCATC
>NZ_JYMU01000041.1:0-954 GCF_000938235.1 Bradyrhizobium sp. LTSPM299 | reverse complement strand
CTAAAGTCGGTAGCGCGCCGGATTGTTGATCGGCGCGTGTTGCATCTGATCAAGATGTGGCTGGAATGCCCAGTAGAAGAAACCGATGATCGAGGAAGGAAGACACGCACGACCGAAGCCCGGGACAACCGGCGCGGCATTCCGCAAGGCTCACCCATCTCACCGTTGCTGGCGAATATATACATGCGCCGGTTCGTATTGGGATGGAAGAAGCTCGGACTGGAGCAACGCCTCGGCAGTCGTATCGTAACCTACGCCGATGATCTTGTGATCCTGTGCAAGAAGGGCAATGCCGACCAGGCACTGCAGCAACTACGCAAGATCATGAGCAAGCTGAAGCTCACGGTCAACGAGGAGAAGACACGAATCTGCAGGATCCCGGAAGGGGAGTTCGACTTCCTGGGTTACACGTTCGGACGGATGTTCTCAGAGAGAACCGGCCAGGCGCGCCTGGGTTACCGGCCATCGAAGAAGAGCATCAAGCGCATGGTTGAGAAAATCCACGCACTGACGGACCGAACGGGGACATGGCAAGAAACCACAAAGCTGGTGGGCAAGGTGAACCGCACGCTGCGCGGATGGGCGAACTACTTCAAGGTAGGCACCGTCAGCAAGGCGTATCGGGCACTCGACAGCTACGCAGCGATGCGGTTGCGCCGGTGGTTGCAGTTCAAGCACAAAACCAGGCGTCGCAAGGGCGGGACCTATCCACTCCCGCACCTTTACGGGCACTTTGGGCTCGTACGCCTGAGCAGGCTTGGGCACGACGTGCCGTGGGTGAAGGCGTGAAGTTTTGTCCGAGAGCTGGATGCGGGAAATCTGCCTGTCCAGTTCGATGAGCGGGGTGTGAAAACGGGGCCATGGTCGAACCAGTGAGGCACCGCCAAACGAAAGGGGCGGAAACAGATATGTTCGAACCTAAAGCTACCGCGTCACACCTCGACTCTACCCATC